>NZ_JAMYTU010000007.1:0-217970 GCF_040322615.1 Mesorhizobium sp. M0119 | reverse complement strand
CCCCGACGCAGCCTCATCGAGTCCGCTCGCCGCCTTGCACGACGCATTCCTTACCCCCGGCCTCCCTGCTCCCCTACTCCCCGAGCACCCTACTCCCCTACTCCCCTACGCTTGCCCGATACACGGCAATGCCGGCGGCGAGGTCCTCGAGGGCCGCGCCGACCGACTTGAACAGCGTGATCTCGTCGTCGCTCTGCCGGCCTTCTTTCTGGCCGCGCGTGAGTTCATAAAGGTCGGCGACGATGGCTTCCGGCTTCAACACGCCGGATGCCAGCGGCTGGACGATATCACCTGCTTCCTTGGTGGCGCCGGCGCGGGTGTCGACATAGACGCCGGCGCGTGCAATCGCGTCGTCGTCGCTTTCGCGCATCGCCGGCGTGAAGCCGCCGACCAGATCGACATGGGTTCCGGGCTTCAAGAGTGCGCCCTTGATCAGTGGCGTGGTGGTGATGGTCGCCGACGATACGATGTCGGCCTGGCCGAGTTCGGCGTCGAGATCGCCTGCTGCTTCGGCAGCAAAACCCTCGGCACGCAATTTTGCCGCGACCTTTTCGGCATTGGCCGGCGTGCGGTTCCAGATGCGAATGTTCTTGATTGGCCGCACCGCCGAATGCGCCTTTGCAAGGAATGGCGACAGCGCGCCGGCGCCCACTACCAGCAGTCGCGATGCGTCCTCGCGGGCGAGATAGGAGGCGGCCAGCGCCGAGGCACAGGCCGTGCGCCACTGTGTCAGCCTCTGGCCATCGATCAAGGCCTGCGGCTCGCCGGTGGCGCCGTCGAGCAAGAGGTAAAGCCCCATCACCGCGGGCTTGCCGACGGCATTGTTGTCGGGCGACACGGTGACGATCTTGACGCCGATATGGCCGTCGGCCGAGGTGCCGGCTGCGTTGAAGTCGGTCCAGGCCGGCATCAAAAGCAGCGTCGAGGCGGCGCCATCGGGCCGCTCGACCGTGTGATGGTGCCTGACCGGCTGCACGGCGCCGTCGCGAAAAGCGGCGCGCAACGTCTCGACCAGCCCGGAAAAGGTCAGCGCGCGGTCGACCTCGGCGGCGGAAATGGTCAGCATGAAAGGCTCCGTGGAGAAATAGGCCAGCTGCGCTTCAGGCCCGAGCCGTGGCTCAGTTCGTCGGCTTCGGCAAGGCCTGGCCCTGCGACGCAGTGGGCGCGCGGCTGACCGCCTGGCGCAGGTTCTCGGCCTCGGCGCCGCGCTGGCGCGCCAGCTTGCGGTAGCGGCCCTGCTTGATCCAGGTCGCCAGGCTGCCGACGATCATGCCGATGGCCAGCGCCAGGAACAGGAAAATGAAGAGCGGCACGGTCAGTGTCAGCGCCGGATTGCCGGGATTGAACGGATCGAGCGTGAAGGCGACCGGTTCGCGGTTGGCGACGGCCAACGCAATCAGGATGACGGCCAGCGGCACGAAAACCACGATGAGGAGAAAGCGATTGAACATGTTTTTCCGTTCGGAAGAAAAGGTAGGAGCGGTGGCGGGTGCCGCGCCTATTTGCCTCCGTTCAGCCTTTCACGCAATTCCTTGCCGGTCTTGAAGAACGGTACCCATTTCTCCTCGACCTCTACGGATTCGCCGGTGCGCGGGTTGCGGCCGGTGCGGGCAGGGCGGTTTTTCACCGAAAACGCGCCGAAGCCGCGCAACTCGACCCGGTTGCCCTCGGCAAGCGCGTCGGTGATTTCATCGAAGATGGCGCTGACAATGTTTTCGACGTCGCGCAGGAAAAGATGCGGATTGCGCGTGGCGATGATCTGCACAAGTTCGGATTTGATCATGAAAAGGCTCCCCGTGAAAGCAGTGCCGCCGAAATTATCAGAATGATTTTATTTGCTTTTTCACTCGTCCCAAGCGGTTTCTCAAGGGTGCCAGACGGAAACGAGACCGTCAAGAAACAAGCGGTCCACTCCAATTTCGTGAAGGACGTCGCCGCCATGGCCGGGCAGGCCAAGCGCAGCGCCGACGGTCTGCGCCATCGCCTTGGAGAACAGAAAACCACCACGTTTTTCGGTGTCCTTCCATTCCACCACCTTGAGCTTGGCATCGACACCCTTGCCTGCAAGCCAGTCGATCGCTTCGGCCTCGCCGCCGACCGCGTCGATCAATTTGTTGGTGACCGCCTGCCGGCCGGTGAAGATCGACCCGTCTGCGAGCGCCAGCGCCTCCGGCTTGGTCATGTTGCGGCGCTCGGCGACGATGCCGACGAACCAGTCGTAGCTGTCGAGGATGAGTTTGCGGACCATGGCGCGCTCATCGTCATTGGTCGGCTTGAAGGGAGAAGGCGAGGCCTTCAAGGGCGAGGATTTCACCTCCTCCAGCTTGACGCCGAGCTTGTCCATGAGGCCGCTGACGTCCGGGTACTGGATCAGCACGCCGATCGACCCGACGATCGAGGATTTGCGTGCGACAATATGGTCGGCCGCAGTGGCGATCATGTAGCCCGCCGAAGCCGCGAGCGTGCCGACCTCGGCCACCACCGGCTTGTCGGCGGCGAGCTTGCGCACTGCCTCGTAGATCGACTCGCCACCGACGGTGGTGCCCCCGGGTGAATCGATCGACAGGATCACAGCCTTGACGCGCGGTGACTGACGGATGGCCTCCAGCCGCTTGATCAGTTCTTCGTCTTCGGTGATGGTACCTTCGATCTTGACCTTGGCGATGTGGTCGACAGCCGCGCCGGTGAAGTCGTCACCATAGATCCACGCCGAAAAGGCGATCAGCCCGGCTGCGGCGACAATAATCGCCGCAACACGCCAGAATGTCAGCTTGCGGCGCAAGCGGCGGCGGTCGATCAGGTCGTCGGCTCTCAATGCCATGGTCAGCCTCGTAGTCGGTGGGAGCAGATGCTTTTAAAGCAACCATTGGCGCCCGGCTACCGTTTCCTGACGGCCTCGCGCCAAAGGCCGTCTTGGGCATTCGCGGCAAGCCTCAACCTGTCACGTTCCACAGGCTCTAACACTGTGCGCCCATATCTGGTATGAGGTACAGGCTGCGCTGGGCCATTTTCGTTGTACAGGGGCGGCTGTCACATTTTTGCGGTTTTCCTCGGCTTGTGCTTGCTTGAGGGCGCCGGCACCCCACCTATAGGGCGGCCTGGCGGGCAGGGGTTTAGAAGAAGCAGTCATGTTAGCGGGACCAATCGAACCGACCAACACCGAGACGGAGTTGGCTCCCAAGGCCGCAGGCCGGGCGCGGGTCGACGCGTTTGACATTGCGCAGCGTCATTCGCGCCGGGTCCGGATCCTCAAGCTGGCCGTGCCGCTGGTCGCTGCCGTGATCGCGGTCGCGTTTCCGGTCTATTCCTATCTCATGGCTCCCGCTGCAATCGAGGTGCAGGCCGACGGCGGCGCCTTTGCCGATGGCAAGCTGGTGATGGCCAACCCCAAGCTCAACGGCTTCACCAAACAGAACCTGCCCTATTCGATGACAGCCCTGCGCGCCATACAGGATGTCAGCAAACAGGGCATCATCGATCTGGACGGCATCAAGGCCAAGCTGCCGATTGCGGCCGACAACACGGCCGCCATCGATGCCACGCACGGCACCTACGATCGCGACGGCAACACGCTCAGCCTGACCAGCGACGTGACCGTGTCGACCACGGATGGTGTGGTGGCAAAATTCAAATCAGTCTATCTCGACATGGGCGAAGGCACTATGAAGACAAGCGAACCCGTCGATGTCAGCCGCGGCGGGTCGCGGATCAGGGCGGATTCGATGTCGGTCCAGGACAATGGCAAGGTCCTGGTTTTCGAGAACAAGGTGCGCGTCGACATCGATCCCGCCAGTTTGAAGGCGGCAGAGGCAAAGAGCGGAGAGACCAATGCGGTTCAGTAGTTCGGCACGGCGCCTCGCCGCTATTTCGGCGTTGACGCTTGGGTTGCCCTTGGGGCTGACCTTCGGGACGGCGCCGTCGCTGGCGCAATCCAGTGCCACCAGCCAAATGTCCGGCCTCAGGCTGTCGGGCGACAAGCCGATCCAGATCGAAAGCGACAAGCTCGAGGTGCGCCAGGCGGAAAGCGTCGCCGTCTTCACCGGCAACGTCAACGTCGTCCAGGGTCCAACCGTGCTCAAGGCCGGCAAAATGACGGTCTATTACGTCAGGGATGCAGGCGCCGCCAAAGGCGCCCAGCCCGCGGGTGCCGCGGCAATGACCGGATCCGCCAACATCGACCATCTCGAGGTCGACGATAAGGTCTACATCAAATCGGATAATCAGGTTGCCACCGGCGACCGCGGCACCTTCGACATGAAGACCGAAGTGCTGGTGCTTTCGGGCAGCAAGGTCGTGCTCTCGCAAGGCGACAACGTGCTTGTCGGCTGCAAGCTTACCGTGCAGATGAAGAGCGGCCTTGCCCAGGTCGACGCTTGCGGCGGCCGCGTCATGATGTCGATCACGCCGCCGGCGAAGTCTGGAGCAGCGAAACCCTGATGACCGGCATATCGTCGCTGCTGGCGCGTCTTCCAGGGCGCGCCGCCAGCAAACTTGCGGCACCGGCCAGGGTCACCGTCGAAGCGGCAAAGTTCAAGGGAACCTTGATCGCCAAAGGGCTGACCAAAAGCTACAAGGGCCGCAAAGTCGTCAGCGGCGTGACGCTGGGCGTGCGCGCCGGCGAGGCGGTTGGGCTGCTCGGCCCCAACGGCGCCGGCAAGACGACCTGTTTCTACATGGTGACCGGCCTGGTGCCGGTCGATCAAGGCACGATCGAAATTGACGGATTCGACGTCACGTCGATGCCGATGTATCGCCGCGCTCGTCTCGGCATCGGCTATCTGCCGCAGGAAGCGTCGATTTTTCGCGGCCTGAATGTCGAGCAAAACATCCGGGCCGTGCTCGAAGTGGTCGAAAAGAGCCGCAAGGAGCGTGAGCGCCTGCTCGACGAATTGCTCGAGGAATTCCACATCAGCCATCTGCGCAAGGCTCCGTCGCTGTCGCTCTCTGGCGGTGAGCGGCGACGCCTCGAAATTGCCCGTGCGTTGGCAACCCGCCCTGCCTACATGCTGCTCGACGAACCTTTCGCCGGCATCGATCCGATCGCCGTCGCCGACATCCAGCAGCTCGTGCGCCACTTGACGGCACGTGGAATCGGCGTGCTGATCACCGACCATAATGTGCGCGAGACGCTTGGCCTGATCGACCGCGCCTACATCATCCATGCCGGCCAGGTGCTGACCCATGGGCGTGCCGACGAAGTGGTGGCAAATGCCGATGTGCGGCGGCTTTATCTCGGCGAGGGATTTACGCTCTAAGTGCGAAATTCCGGTTCGAGCGGGATTTCCGGCGTAGTCCAGCAGGTTTTTCTTCAATTTTCTGCCTGAAAACGCGCCGGCAGGCGAGTTTTACCGCTCCTCGCCTTGACAAGCAAAAGCCGGGCCAGTTTGTATGCTGGCCTGGAAAATTCCTTCCAGCAGTGCGGGTGCGTAGACGGGGCGTTTGAAACCGAACCATGGCGTTGGCGGCAAAACTACAGCTACGACAGTCGCAGTCGCTGGTGATGACGCCGCAGCTGATGCAGTCGATCCGCCTGCTGCAGTTCACCCACCTCGAGCTGGAACGCTTCATCGACGACGAGATCGAACGCAATCCCCTGCTGGAACGCGCCGAACCGCAGGAGGACGCCGCCAGCGACCAGGCGCAGAAGGGCGACGCTGCACCGGAACCGGCTGCCGACGGCGACTGGTTCGAAGCGGAGACGGCGTGGAGCGCCGAGGCGATCTCGGAAAAGCTCGATACGTCGCTGGAAAACCTGTTTCCCGACGATCCTGGTACGAGCGAGCGGCTCGGGCCCGACCTGACGGCGCAATGGAAATCGGCGTCCGGCAATGGTTCCACCTCTTCCTCCGACGGCTTCGACGTCGCGGATATGGCGGCGGCTGCCATCACGCTGCGCGACCATGTCGGCGAGCAGGTGGCGCTCGCCTTTGCCGATCCGGCGGCGCGCCTGATCGCTAGCGAGCTTGCCGACGGCCTCGACGAGGCCGGCTACATGCGTGCCGACATGGCCGAGATCGCGGCCCGCCTCGGCGCGGACGCCACGGCGGTGGCCAGGGTCCTGGCGGTCTGCCAGACATTCGAGCCCGCCGGCATCTTCGCCCGCGACCTCGCCGAATGCCTGTTGCTGCAGCTTGCCGTGCGCGACCGGCTCGATCCGGCGATGAAGGCGCTGATCGACAATCTCGAACTCTTGGCACGGCGCGATTTCCAGACGCTGAAGCGGATTTGCGGCGTCGACGAGGAGGATCTGCTCGACATGCTGGCCGAGATCCGGGCGCTCGACCCGCGGCCGGGAATGGCGTTTTCGCGCGGTGCCAGCGATGCGATCGTGGCCGACGTCGAGGTTCGCGCAGCCAATGACGGCAGCTGGACGGTCGAACTCAATGCCGAGACGCTGCCGCGTGTACTGGTCGATCACATCTATTTCGCCCAGGTCACGCCGCATGCGAAAAACCAGGCCGAAAAGGATTTCCTCGCCGAATGCCTGCAGAACGCCAACTGGCTCACGCGCAGCCTCGACCAGCGGGCGAAGACCATTCTCAAGGTGGCCTCTGAGATCGTGCGCCAGCAGGACGCCTTTCTCGTCCACGGCGTGCGGCACCTGAAGCCGCTCAACCTGCGCACGGTGGCGGACGCCATCGGCATGCACGAATCAACGGTCAGCCGGGTCACGGCAAACAAATACATGCTGACGCCGCGCGGTGTGTTCGAGCTGCGCTATTTCTTCACCGCCTCGATCGCTTCGTCGGGCGGCGGCGATGCGCATTCGTCGGAAGCGGTGCGCGACCGCATAAAGCAGCTGATCGACGAGGAGAAAGCCGTCGATGTGCTTTCCGACGATGCCATCGTGGACATGCTGCGGGAAAGCGGCGTCGACATCGCCAGGCGCACGGTGGCCAAATACCGGGAAGGCATGAACATACCCTCTTCGGTGCAGCGGCGGCGCGAAAAACGCGCTTTGGCCAGCGCCGGCCGTTGAGCTCCGGCGGAATTTCCACAGCTTTCGCTGTTCATTGACAAGCGGCGACGAAGTGGCTAGAAGCCCGCCCGCATGAGACGGGCTGGCGACTGGATTTGAGTTCGCCGATGCCCGCACGAGAGATGGTCCGTCACGACGTAGGCCACGGGACGGCCAAGAAGGCGGCTTGTGATCAACCGGAAAGTTCGGATTTAAAATCGGCGCAAGTGACGCCGCAAAAGCTTGTGCGCGCGGACCACGAGTATAAACTCGGGACAGTTTGAAGCCTGAGCAAGGAAGGTCAGTTTTCAGATGACACTGCGCATATCGGGAAAACACATGGATATCGGCGATGCGTTCCGTACGCGCATCAACGACCGTGTCGGGGAAGTGATCGGGAAATATTTCGATCGGGGCTTTTCAGGGCAAATCGTAGTCGTCAAATCGGGGTCGCGCTACACGGCCGATTGCATGATCCGGCTGGATTCCGGTGCTTCGCTGCAGGCGACCGGCGATGCCCAGGATCCAACGCTTGCCTTCGATACCGCGGCAGACCGTCTGGAAACACGCCTCAGGCGCTACAAGCGCCGGCTGAAGTCGCACAATTCAGGCAACAGCAACGGCGAGCTCACCGACGTCGCCTATACGGTGATGGCGCCGCTTGCCGACGACGAGGAGGACATACCGGAGAATTTCGCGCCGGCCATCGTCGCCGAATCGACCATGACGCTGCGGACCATGTCGGTGGCGTCAGCAGTGATCGAACTCGACACCAAGGACAGCCCGGTCCTGGTCTTCCGCAATGCCGGAAACGACCATCTCAACATCGTCTATCGCCGGCCGGACGGGAATATTGGCTGGATCGACCCGTCCACGGCCAAGGTCGCGCAGGGGTAAAAACCAGCCGCACGCGAGCGTGGGGACTGGCGACGGCAGGCGAACAAGGGATTTCAAGCATGGATCTGAGCGATCTCGTCAGCGTTCCGGCAATCATGCCGACGTTGAAGGCGAACTCCAAAAAGCAGCTGCTGCAACTGCTGTCCGAAAGGGCGGCGGCGATTTCCGGCATTCCGGAGCGAGAGGTGTTCGACACCATCCTGCAACGTGAGCGCCTCGGCTCGACCGGCGTCGGCAACGGCATCGCCATTCCGCATGGCAAGCTGGCCGGGGTGAAGCGGATCGCCGGCGTTTTTGCTCGGCTGGAGACACCGGTGGACTTCGAGGCCCTCGATGATCAGCCGGTCGACCTGGTGTTTCTGCTTTTGGCTCCCGAAGGTGCCGGCGCCGACCACCTCAAGGCGCTGTCGCGCATCGCGCGGGTGCTGCGCGATGCCGACACGGTTGCCAAGATCAGGGGCACGCGCGACGCCGTGGCCATCCATGCGCTGCTGTCGGACACGCAGGCCTCGCACGCCGCCTGAGGTTTTGATTAAATCCGTTGAAGGGCCGCCGTGAGCGGCCCTGTCCGTTCCAACCAGATCGCTGCGCCGTATTTGTCAGTGGATAGCGACGTTAGTGGATAGCGACCGGGGTCAGATCGTTTTCCAGCGCGCCAGCCAGTGCCCGGTCGCGAGCGTCCGAAAGCAGGATCGGCTGGCCATTGGCGGCAAACAGGGCCCACAGTTCCAGCCCGGGGGCGATTTCGCCGAGACCCGGGAAACGGCCGCGCAGATCGTCGCTCGACACTTTCCTGAGATAGGCGACCGAACCTTCGCCGAGATGGGCGAATTCGCCGCTGGTCATGATGATATTTTCGTTAGTTCTGGTCATTTCAAGCCTCCTTGCCGCGAGACGCCGCTCAAGGCCATCCCGCTTGAGAGCTATCGGCAAAAATCAGTCTTTCACCGATATGTTTATTTTTCGTACCAGCCGTTCGGATTCCGGCCGATCGAGATCGATCGACAGAAGGCCGTTCTTCAATTCCGCCGCAATCACCCGCATGCCGTCGGCCAGCACGAAGCAGCGCTGGAACTGGCGCGCGGCGATGCCGCGGTGCAGGAATTCGCGCTCGGTATCGTCGTTCTGACGGCCGCGCACGACCAACTGGTTCTCCTCCGTTGTGACATCGAGATCGCTTTCCGCGAAACCGGCGACGGCGAGCGTGATACGCAGGCTTTCGGTTTTGCCGTCGGCACCGCTGAGGCGCTCGATGTTGTAGGGAGGATAGCTGTCACCGGACTTTGCCAACCGCTCCAGCGTCTTTTCCATGGAATCGAAACCGAGGAGAAGCGGGCTGGAAAAAGGCGTCATTCGGCTCATGTTACAGTGTCCTCTCAAGAGCGACATAAAGTGGAAAAACCCGGATGGCATTTTTCCCGATGGTCTTGATATGGTCCGCCGCCCGGCAGACTTCAAGCCGTCACATGTCCCGCCCAAAAAGACTTGCCAAAACAAGGAATTGAAATGCCCCAATCCCGCAGGATCATCATCGACACTGACCCCGGACAGGACGATGCCGTCGCCATATTGCTGGCGCTCGGCAGCGCCGAGCTGGAGATCGTCGGCATCACCGCGGTGGCCGGCAACGTGCCGCTGAAACTTACCGAAAAAAACGCCCGCAAGATCTGCGAGCTGGCCGGCCGGCCGGACGTCAAGGTCTATGCAGGCGCCATCCGGCCGCTGGCGCGCGAACTCGTCACCGCCGAGGAAGTGCATGGCAAGACCGGCCTCAACGGACCGCAACTGCCCGAACCAAAGATGAAGCTGCAGGACGAGTATGCGGTCGATTTCATCGTCGAGACGCTGATGAACGAGGAGAGCGGCACAATCACGCTTTGCGCGCTCGGGCCGCTCACCAATGTTGCGCTGGCGCTGATCCGCGAGCCGAAAATCGCGCCGCGCATCAAGGAGATCGTGCTGATGGGCGGCGGCTTCTTCGAGGGCGGCAATGTCACGCCGACCGCCGAATTCAACATCTATGTGGACCCGCATGCTGCCGATGTCGTGTTCAAATCGGGCATTCCGATCGTGATGATGCCGCTCGACGTCACCCACAAGGCGCTGACCACCGCCAAGCGCACGAAGGCCTTCCGCAAGCTCGGCACCAGGGTCGGCACGGCCACCGCGGACATGCTGGAATTCTTCGAACGTTTCGACGAGGAAAAATACGGCACCGATGGCGGCCCGCTGCACGATCCTTGCGTCATCGCCTACCTATTGAAGCCGAAGCTCTTCAAGGGTCGCAACTGCAATGTCAGCGTGGAAACCGCCTCGGAGCTCACCATGGGCATGACGGTGATCGACTGGTGGGGGGTGACCAAGCGGCCGAAGAACGCCATGGTGATGCGTGACATCGACCATGATGCGTTTTTCGAGCTGTTGCTGGAAAGGCTGCGGCGGCTTTAGGGCCGCTCAGTCGTTGAGTAGGCGGTAGGTGGTGGTGCCGTCCTGGCGTTGCTGTTCTTCGACCGAGACTTCCGATCCGATCATGTGGGGTGTTTCCACCTCACCATCGACGATCGTCGCATCGACCGGGTCGACCGACCGGATCGGACTTGCGTCATTCGCCCATTTGTTCAGAGCCGACGGAACCATCGCCGCGAACAAAGCGATGAACAGGATCACGCCAAACGCGTTCCTTTTCAAATCCGCATAAGTCCACGGCATAGACATGAATCCCCACTGTTGATTCATGTGGTGGCCTGAAGGCCGACTTTCAATCGGCCTTCCTATTCCAGGATGTTGCTGTTGGCGTCGCCGGACTCGCGGCCGTTACTTCGCCTTGGAAAACGCCAGCCACAGGCCGCCGCCGACCAGGAAGCTGCCGCTGATTCGGGACAGCAGCTTGACGCGGCCGGCCGACAGCAGGCGTCCGGCGCGGCCGGCGGCCAGCGCGTAGGTCGAATCCGAGACGGCGGCGAAGATCATGGCGGTGAGACCCATGACGCCGATCTGTAATGCGTAATTGCCTTCGGGGGCGATGAACTGCGGAAAGAAGGCGCCGAAGAACACCAGCGTCTTCGGATTGCTGATCGCCACCAGCAGCCCCTGCAAAAAGAAGCCGCCGCGCGGTCTTTTTGCCGATCCGTCGGCGTTCAGCTTACCTTTCGAGCGAAACATCTGCACGCCCATCCAGATCAGGTAGGCGGCGCCAATCAGCCGGACCCATTCGAACCAGTGGCCCATGCCGGCGATAAGCGATGTCAGCCCGATGCCGACGATGGCGATCATGATGGCCAGTCCGGCCTGGGTGCCGGCGACATTGGCGAGGCCGGCGCGCGAGCCGTGGCGGATGCTGTTGGCAATGATCAGCGTCACCGTCGGCCCCGGCACCAGGATGATGACGATGCAGGCGACGACATAGGTGGCGTAGAGTTCCAGCGACATTTTTTCCCTCCGCAGAATGCCGCTCGTGCGGCGCGCTGTCGCGATCAATGCATGGCGATGAGTTGCGTGCAAGTCGGCGAGGCGCCGACAATACGGAGCTGATGTCAGCAGGCGCCGGCCTGCCACGGCAGCGTTGCCTCATAGGCGGCAGCCGCCCTCAGCACGGAGAGGTCACCGCGCGGCCGCCCGATCAATTGCATGCCCATTGGCCTGCCCCTAGCGTCGAAGCCCGCCGGTACGTTGACCGCCGGGCAGCCGCCCAGCGTGGCGAGCGCTGAGACCTGCATCCAGCGATGATAGCTGTCCATGGCACGCCCGGCCACTTCCCTTGGCCAGTGGGTGACGACATCGAAGGGAAAGACCTGGGCGGCTGGCAGCGCAATCAGTTCGAAACGCTCGAAGAGCGATAGCAGCATTCGATGCCAGGACGAGCGCCTCACCGTTGCGGCATGGATCTGCGGCGCGGTGAGGCGCAGCGCATGTTCCACCTCCCACACGGCCTCCGGCTTCAGCAGACTGCGTTTCGAGGGATCGTCGTAATGCGCCTTGAGCGCACAACCGCTGCTCGCCTGCCGAAGCGTTACAAAGGCCTGCCACAGCGCTTCGAAGTCGAATTCCGGCATCAGCGGCTCGGCCTCGAAGGATACATCCGCGAACCGGCCGAGTGCTGCCTCGCAAAGCTGTAGAACGCCTGCTTCAACCGGCAGATGGCCGCCGAGATCGCCGAGCCAGGCGATGCGCCCGCCGGCCGCCGGTGCTTCCAGCCCTTCGAGAAACGAGCCTGGCTTATCATGCGACAGCGGCGCGCGAGGATGATAGCCGGCCTGCACGTCGAGCAGCAACGCCATGTCGCGCACGTTACGCCCCATCGGCCCTTCGACGCCCATCTGCGCATGAAACACATCAAGGTCAGGGCCGGCCGGTACCAATCCCTGCGACGGGCGGAAGCCGTAGACATTGTTGTAGGCAGCGGGATTGCGCAGCGAGCCGCCAAAATCGCTGCCATCGGCAACGGGAACCATGTCGAGCGCCAGCGCGACGGCCGCGCCGCCGCTCGAGCCGCCGGCGGTCAGCGCCGGGTCGAACGCATTGAGCGTCTGTCCGAACACGGTGTTGTAGGTGTTGGAGCCAAGCCCGAATTCGGGAACGTTGGTCTTGCCGATGATGATGGCGCCGGCTTTGCGGACGCGCTCGACGAAGAAGTCGTCTTCCTCAGGCACGAAATCGGAGAAGATCGGCGAGCCGAAGGTGGTTCTCAGGCCTTTTGTCAGCGCAAGATCCTTGATCGCGATCGGCAGGCCGAACAGCGATCCGGTATCTCCTCCTCGCGCCAGATGGGCGTCAGCGCTGTCGGCCTCGCGCAGGATGTCGGCATGCTCACGCAATGAAACGATAGCATTGACCAGCGGGTTCACCGCCTCGATCCTGTCGAGGAATGCCGCGATCACTTCGCGCACCGAAAGCTGCCGGCGCCTGATCTTCTCGGCAAGCTCCACCGCAGACAGGCGGCAGATGTCGCCGGCGGGCGGCACCGCATGCTTCGTGGTCGGGCGCATGGCTCTCATCCCGCTTTAGCCTGCAGATTTCTGCAGGGCAGCATCGACGTCCCTGGCCAGCGGGATGGCCGGCTGTGCACCGGCTTTCAGGCAGGCCAGCGAACCGGCTGCGGCAGCGCGGGCAAGCGCCTGGTCGAGCGGCAGGCCGGCTGCCAGCCCGGCTGCAAAATAGCCGCAGAACGTGTCGCCGGCGCCGACCGTGTCGAGCGGGGTGATCTTCAGCGCCGGAACCATCAGGAGATCGTCGGGCGTTGCCACCAGAACGCCGTCCGGGCCAAGCGTGACGACGATGGTGCGGCCGGTTCTCGCGGCATAGTCGCGCATCCGTGCCGGGCGGTCGCGGCCATTCAACGACAGCGCCTCGCCATAGAGGTCGAACTCGGTTTCGTTGGCGACGAGATAGTCGGCCTTGCCGAGGAAACCGGCCGCGTCACCATGGAAAGGTGCGGTGTTGAGCACTGTGATCGCGCCGGCCGTCCTTGCCGCGTCGAGTGCTGCCTCGACGGTCTGCAGCGGGATCTCCAGTTGCAGCAGCACGACGTCGCCGTTTTTCAGGAAAGCCTTGGAAAGGTCACCCGGCACGACCGAATCATTGGCGCCCGGCACAACGGCGATCACGTTCTCGCCGTCGGCGCCGACCATGATCAGCGCAGTACCGGTCGAGGCAAAGGTCTCGCCGACGCCGGACAGGTCGATCTTGCCGTCGCGCAGCAGCGCCAGACCGTCGTTGGCGAAGCTGTCCTTGCCGACTGCGCCGACCATGCGCACCTTGGCGCCGGCGCGGGCGGCGGCCAGCGCCTGGTTGGCGCCTTTGCCGCCGGGGGCAGTGGCGAAACCGGAGCCGCGCACAGTCTCGCCGGGACCGGGCAAGCGGTCGACACTGGCGATGAGGTCGAGATTGATGGAGCCGATGACGACGATCAAGAAGTGCCTCCCGCTAGCGCATATCACTCTAATTGCGCGGGAAGCTACTCCGTAAGATCGCTGCTTGTCACCCTAGCGGTCCTTGCATCGCTCCTGTCGTTCCATTCGTTGGCTATTCAAGAAGAGACCTGTCCCGCCTCCCAGCCGAGGATGGCGCGTTTGCGCGTCAGGCCCCAATGGTAGCCGGTGAGCGCGCCGGACTTGCCGAGAGCCCGGTGGCACGGCACGACGAAGGACATCGGATTGGCACCGACCGCGGCACCGACAGCCCGGCTGGCGCTCGGTGCGCCGATGCGCGCGGCGATCGAGGAATAGGTGCAGGCCTGGCCCATCGGAATACGCAGCAACGCCTCCCAGACACGGACCTGGAAGTCTGTGCCGATCATGACAACGCGCAGCGGCTGGTCGGCGCGCCACAGCGTCGGATCGAAGATGCGCGCGGCATAGGGCGCCGTTGCAGCCATGTCCTCGACATAGGTAGCGTTCGGCCAGCGGCTGGACATGTCGGCAAAGGCCGCACGCTCGCCGCCGGGGTCGTTGAAGGCGAGGCCGGCGAGGCCGCGGTCCGTCACCATGATCAGCGCGATGCCGAAAGGTGAGATATGATAGCCGTAGCGGATGGTGAGCCCGGCGCCGCGGGTCTTGTAGTCGCCCGGCGACATCGCTTCGTGAGTGACGAACAGATCGTGCAGCCGGCCTGGGCCGGACATGCCGAGTTCGAACGAAGTTTCCAGCAGCGGCATGCCGGAATCCAGCAGTTTGCGCGCATGATCGAGGGTGACGGCCTGCAGAAAAGCTTTGGGCGACAGGCCGGCCCAGCGGGTGAACAGCTTCTGCAGCCCGGTCGGCGTCTCGCCGACCTCCTCGGCCAGCACTTCCAACGAAGGCTGGTCGCGATAGTCGAGGCTGATCTTTTCGATGGCACGACGGACGATTTCGTAGTCGCCGCCTTCAGGCGTGATGTCTTTCTGAAGGATTGCTGTCGTTTTGAGAGGCATTTGGGCGTTCATGGCAGTATCTCCTTGAGTGCGAATATCGTCTTTCGCGGCGCCGATCACCACCCGAAACTTGCTTTCCCGCGGCGTGTACCCAGATAGAGCTGGCTTTGAATGGGGAGGACAATCATGGCCGGCGAGAAGGTGCATCTGACCAAGGAAAAAGAAACGCTGCTGATCACCGTCTACGGCAAGGCGCTGGAAAGCCGGCTTCCCAACTCGCTGCTGAAAGACCGTTTCGCGGACGAGGCGGTTCGCCGCATCGACTACGACTTCTCGCGGCTCAAGGTCGACAACAATCTCGGCGTCGGTCTGGCGATCCGGGCCAAGACGCTGGACGACTGGGTTTCGGCTTTTCTGGCGAACAACCCGAACGCCATTGTCCTGCATCTCGGCTGCGGGCTGGACACGCGAATATTCCGCATCGATCCGCCGCCCGGCGTGGACTGGTTCGACGTCGACTATGCCGAAGTCATCGAGCTCAGGCGCAAGCTCTATCCGATGCGCGAGCATTATCACCTGATCGGATCATCCGTCACCGAGCCTGGCTGGCTGGACGAAGTGCCCGGCGATCGCCCGGCGATGGTCGTGGCGGAGGGCCTGACACCCTACCTTGCCGCTGACGAGGGCCCAAGGCTGGTTTCGCGGCTTGTGTCGCATCTGGCCAGCGGCGAACTTGTCTGCGATGCCTACAGCGACATGGGTCTAAAGCTCGTGCGCCTCAACCCGTCGTTCCGCGCCACTGGAGCCGAACTCCACTGGGCGATCAACGATCCGCGCGACTTGGAACGGTCAGTGCCCGGCCTGCGGTTGGTCGAGGAAACCATGGCTTACAAACCCGAACATGCCGCCCGTGTGAGCTGGTTCGCCGGACTGGTCTTTCGCCTCTGGAGCCACATTCCGGCTCTTCGGAGGGTCGGCAGGCTATTGAGATTTCGGTTCTGATCGTCAGCGCGCCTTGGCGGTCGCCAGAGCGCGCGAAAATGCGGTGGCAAAACTCTCGCGGTCGTCGGGGTTGAGAAAGCCGCCGATCGAGACGGTTTTTCCTTGCGCCTCGACCGCCATTCTGGTGATGCCGATCTCGGCGTGGCGGGCGATCGAAAAGCGTGCCCAGAATGGATTGAAGCGGTGTGCTTCCGATTTGCCTGACGGGGCAGTCTTGCGGATGTCGAGGCTGGTGCGCGACACCGATACCTCCTCGCGAGCCCGGGCCGCACGATAATTGGCGCGGAAGGCGATGTAGACGGCGATCACGTCGAGGCCGAAGAAGCCGAACACCGGCCAGGCGCCGCGCGACAGAAAAAACGCTCCGCTCACCAGCCACCCGAACAGCAGTGCGCCCATCAGAATGGCAAAGCCGGTTTTGCCCAGCGACCGGTGCGGTGTCAGCAGCGCCTGGAAGAATGGCTCGTCGGCCTGAAATGAGGCGTTTGTGTCGCTCATTGCAGAATATTATAGGAAGGCAATGACAAGCCCCAAGCCCAAAAACTCTTCGGCGCTAAAAAAAGACCTGTTGCCCGGCCGCCGCGACGGCTTGAACGCCAAGCCGCGTCCGCGGCCGGCGAGGTCGCGGGCGCTTTACAGCCCGGCCGAGGTGCATGAGATTTTCCGGCGCTTTTCCGTTCAGCGGCCGGAGCCGAAAGGCGAGCTCGAACATATCAACGCCTTCACGCTGTTGGTGGCGGTGGTGCTTTCAGCGCAGGCGACGGATGCCGGCGTCAACAAGGCGACGCGGGCGCTGTTCAAAATTGCCGACACGCCGCAAAAGATGCTGGCGCTGGGCGAGGCCAAGCTCGGCGACCATATCCGCACCATCGGGCTGTGGCGCAACAAGGCCAAGAACGTCATCGCGCTGTCGGAGGCGCTGATCCGTGACCATGGCGGCGAGGTGCCTGAGGATCGCGATCAACTGGTCGAGCTGCCGGGTGTCGGCCGCAAGACCGCCAATGTCGTGCTGAACGTGGCCTTCGGGCAGCATACGATGGCGGTCGACACGCACATCTTTCGCATCGGAAACAGGCTCGGGCTGGCGCCGGGCAAGACGCCGGAACAGGTGGAGCAAGGGTTCCTGAAGATCATTCCGGACGAATATATGCGGCATGCCCATCATTGGCTGATCCTGCACGGCCGCTATGTCTGCAAGGCGCGCAAGCCGGATTGCCCGGCCTGCGTCATCGCCGATATCTGCAAGGCCAAGGAAAAGACCACCAGCGTGCCTGCACCGCTGGTCGAGATCGCGCCGCTCGGGTCAGTAGAAGCGGCTGCTGAATCGGTGCCAGCTAAGTGACTCTGAAGTTCCTCCCATGTGGCGCCGTCCACGTTCAGGAGCTCTCCTCGACAAACACCTCCTCGCGCTTCTTCCTGACCGCGGGGAGAAACACGATGACGAGCACGGCAAGCGCGATGACGAGCAGGCTGGCGCTGATCGGCCGCGTCACGAAGGTGCTCGGGTCGCCGCGCGAGAGAATCATGGCGCGGCGCAGGTTTTCCTCGAGCAGCGGGCCGAGCACGAAGCCGAGCAGCAGCGGCGCGGGTTCGCAGCGCAGCTTGGTCAGGAGGTAGCCGAGGAAGCCGAAGAAGGCGACGGCGTAGAGGTCGTAGACGTTGGTGTTGACGCTGTAAACGCCGATCGAGCAGAACGCCATGATGATCGGGAAGAGCACGTAGTAGGGGATGGTAAGGAGCTTCACCCAGAGCCCGATCAGCGGCAGGTTCAAGACAATCAACATCAGATTGCCGATCCACATCGAGGTGATGATACCCCAAAACAGCGCAGGCTGTTCGATGGCGACATTGGGGCCGGGCACGATGCCCTGGATGATCATCGCGCCGATCATCAGCGCCATTACCGGGTTGGCCGGAATGCCGAGTGTCAGCATCGGGATGAAGGAGGTTTGGGCGCCGGCATTGTTGGCCGATTCCGGTCCGGCGACGCCTTCGATGGCGCCCTTGCCGAATTCCCCCGGATTGTTCGAGACACGTTTCTCGACGGTGTAGGAGGCAAAGGCGGCAAGGATCGCGCCGCCTCCCGGCAGGATGCCGAGCGCCGAACCGATGATTGTTCCGCGCACGATGGGAGCCGCCATGCGCCGAAAATCGTCGCGGGTCGGCATAAGGCCTGAGATCTTTCGGATCAGCACGGAACGCTCATGCTCGTTTTCGAGGTTGCGCAGTATCTCGGCGACGCCGAAGACGCCGACCGCCACTGCGACGAAATTCAGCCCGTCGGCATATTCGCGGATGCCGAGCGTGAAGCGGGGCGTACCGGTGTAAATATCCGTGCCGACAAGTCCCAGCAGCAGGCCGAGCACGACCATAGCCAGCGCCTTGACGATCGAGCCGTGGGCGAGCGCGACGGACGAGACCAGGCCGACGATCATCAGCGAAAAATATTCGGCCGCGCCGAATCTCAGTGCTATCGCCGTCAGCGGTGGGGCAAAGATGGCGACGAGGAAGGTCGACACCGTGCCGGCAAAGAACGAGCCTATCGCCGCGGTCGCCAGAGCTGCTCCGGCGCGGCCGTTCCTGGCCATCTGGTAGCCGTCGATTGCGGTGACGGCCGACGAGGATTCGCCGGGCATGTTGATGAGAATGGCGGTGGTCGAGCCGCCATACTGCGCGCCGTAATAGATGCCGGCGAGCATGATGAGAGAGGAAACCGGGTCGCCGATCTGGAAGGTGATCGGCAACAGCATGGCGATGGTAGCGGTGGCGCCGATGCCGGGCAGGACACCAATCAGCGTGCCGAGAAGGACGCCGATCAGGCAGAAACCGAGGTTTGCCAAAGATGTGGCTGTCGAAAAGCCGAGTGCGAGGTTGTTGAGGAGTTCCATTTCATCTCCTCACAACGATAGTGGCAGCCATGGGCCGAAACGCCGGAACGGCAGGCCGAGTGCGTAGCTGAAGACGACGAATGCGAACAGCGTCAGGCCGGCTGACAGGACGAGCGCGGTCAGCGGCTTCATACGGCCGCTGCCGAACGATGCGATCAGCGCCGTCAGGAAGATCGACGGGATGAAGCCGAGGCCGCGCACCGTCAGGCCGAAGAAGATCGGAGCAGGCAGGATGAACAGCATGCCGCGCCACGCAATGTAACCGATCGGCTCGCTCTCGAAACGCACCGCTTGGACGAGGATGGCAGCGCCAAGCAGGATCAGCACGATCGCCAGCACCAGCGGGAAATAGCCCGGCCCCATGCGAAAGGCGGTGCCGATTTCGAGGCCCAGTGACTGCAGCGCGAAAAAGGCGCCAATAAAGATCAACAGCGCGGCGCATATGCCGTTGGTTCTGTCGATTGCGAAAGGTTTCATGGCGTCCTCCCGGCCCGCCTCACGGGGTGCCGATGCCGGTGTAAAAACGGGGCGCTGGCGGCGCCCCGTTAAAATCTTTAGTCGGCGTACTGGCCGGCCGCTTCGATGATCGGCTTCCAGCGCACGATCTCACTTTCCAGCTTGGCCTTGAGCGCGGCCGGCGTGGCATCGGCCTGGGGCGACGGCTTGGTGCCGAGTTCGGCAAATCGGGCGACGACGTTCTGGTCCGTCAGCGCCACCTGCAGAGATTTCGACAGGCGTTCGGTGATCTCGGCCGGCGTGCCCTTGGGCGCATAGATGCCGTGCCAGATGCCGACCTGCACCTGGGGAAGGCCGGCTTCTATGGTCGTCGGCACGTCCGGCAGCACGTCTAGGCGTTGTGGCGAGGTTACGGCATAGGCCTTGATCGTGCCGCCCTGGATCTGCTTGGTGGTATTGGTCGTCTGGTCGCACATGATATCGACCTGGCCGCCGAGAAGATCAGTCATGGCCGGGCCGGTGCCCTTGTAGGGCACGGTGACCAGCGGCGTGCCGATGGCGCTCATGAACAGCATACCGCACAGATGCGAGGCGGCACCGATCCCGGCATTGGCAACGGTGATGCTGTCCTTGTTGGCCTTGGCATAGTCGACCAGCCCCTTCAGATCGGTCGGCTCGAGGTCCTTGCGGCCGACGATGGTCATCGGCACCTCGGTGACGAGGCCGACATATTCGAAGCCGTTCAAAGTGTCGTAGGCGAGCTTTCTGTAGAGCGTAGCACTTGTCGCCATGCCGATGTGATGCAGGAGCAGCGTGTAGCCGTCAGGCTCGGCATTCGCGACGCGGCCGGCGCCCAGTGTGCCGCCGGCGCCGCCGACATTCTCGACGATAACCTGCTGGCCGAGGTCCTTCGACATGGCTTCCGCGACAAGACGCGTGACGGTGTCGGTCGGGCCGCCGGCCGAAAACGGCACGACAATGGTGATGGTGCGTTCGGGGTAGGTCTGCGCGCCAGCGGCCGACGGATAAAGCATGGCGGCCGCAGCGACAGCCAGCGCGGCGATGAATTTTCGCATCGTGTTTCCTCCCAGGATATGATTGCCAACCGCTGCGCGGGTTCCTCTAAAACCGACTGTAGATGGAGCAATAACTAGCGCAACCCGACAAATGGCAATCGGGCTCAAACGGCAAACTGCACGTTTGTCCGCGCAAATGAGTGGGAAGGTTGGGCCATGCGATGCCCTTCCTCCAACCTATTCTAGTAGCCGTAGCCGCGCGCCATCGCCGCCGCGAACACCGGGATCAATAGGAAGATCAAGGCCTCGGTGCGGACATAGGTGCGAACGGACGCTAGCTCCGCCCCAGGCACCTGGAAGCCCGGATTGGCGACTACCTGCCTATTCCAGGACAGGAAACGGATGGTCGGGACAATCGACAACAGGCCGACAATGGCGAAAGCGGCCATCTTTGCCCAGAACATCCAATTGTAGACGTAGAATTCCCAGCCCTTGAGACCATAGATGACGCGGCCGATGCCGACGATGATGATCAGCATGGCAATGATGCCGTAGTGGCGGTCGATGCCGACAAGCCGCTTCAGCGTCGCGGCGGACAAGTCGCTGCGGATCAGGACGAATTCGGCGCCGATGATGCCTGCTAGCGAAAACACCAGCAGATGATGGAAGATGGCAAGCACAAGGTCGGTGGTGTCCATGCTGTTTTCCCTCTGTCGGACGGCAGCGCCGAAACCGAACGCGCTTGAACCAGATACTGGTGAAAAACTAACACCGCTTGGCAGGATTCACATCAGCTGGAAGATGATCTACACAGCCTTGGCTCTTGTTTTGCGCAACGGATTTGGATTTCCCGTGCATGTCGCTGTCCCCACTTTTGGAAGACCTGCATTAGGCACCGGCAACACAACCGAGACATGACCATGGCCAGTCCGCAGACAATTGTCGCTCCAGTGATTGAGACCTCGCGCACGGTCCTGCGGCCGCACCGGCTTGACGATTTCGACGCCTATGTCGCCATGTGGGCCGATCCCGTCGTCACTCGTTTTATCGGCGGCAAGCCGCGCACGCGGGAGGAAAGCTGGATGCGCTTCCTACGCCACGCCGGCCTGTGGTCGCTTCTGGGCTACGGCTTCTGGGCGGCCGAGGAAAAGGCGACCGGCCGCTTCATCGGCGAGGCCGGCTTTCACGATCTGAAACGCGACATGACGCCGTCGATCGAGGGCATTCCTGAGGCCGGATGGGCTCTGGTTTCGGGCGCGCATGGCCACGGGTTGGCCAGCGAAGTCGTCGCACGGGTGCTTGCCTGGGGCGACGAGACGTTCGGCGCCGCGAAGACCGTCTGCATCATCGATCCGGAAAACACCGGATCGCTGAACGTCGCGGCAAAATGCGGTTATGGCGAAATGCTGCGAACCGTCTACCAAGGCAAGCCGACCATCCTGCTGGAGCGGCAACCCTGACGGATGCTGTTTGGCACTGCCTGCCACGTCGTCGTCCGGCATCGAGTTCGCCTGCCTGAAGATCGCACGGGCCGATTGTGCCGCATGCGGAGTGTTCTGTCTTTGACAGGAGGACGCAAACTCTGCATGAATTTTATCGAGCGGGTCTGAAGTCAGGCCACGTTTCTGGCAGGCACCGGAGGAGGTGTCGCGATTTGGAGGAATCCCATGCTGAACAGACGCCGATTCTTGATGAGCACCGCGGCAGCAGGTGCTGCCGGACTCGCGGTATTGCATTTTGTCCCCGCCTTCGCGCAGGACGCGCCCCAGCTGCAGATTTTCGTGCCGGCGGCGCCGGGCGGCGGCTGGGACCAGACGGCGCGTGCCATGGACCAGGTGCTGCGCAGCGAAAAGCTGATTTCCGGCTCGCAGATCACCAATGTCGGCGGCGCCGGCGGTACAGTCGGCCTGCCGCAATTCGTCAACCAGTGGAACGGCAAGGGCAATGCGCTGATGGTGGCCGGCATGGTCATGGTCGGCGCCATCATCGCCAACAAGGCGGCCAACAACCTTACCGAAGTCACGCCGATCGCCCGCCTCACCGGCGAGTTCGAGGCGCTTGTGGTGCCGGCCGCCTCGCCGTTCAAGACGGCCGCGGACTTTGTCGCTGCTCTCAAGGCTGACCCGACGCAGGTTCCGGTCGCTGGCGGTTCGGCCGGCGGCTCGGACCACATCTTGTTCGGCCTCATCGCCAAGACCGTCGGTGTTCCGGCCACCAATCTCTCCTATGTGCCGTTTGCCGGCGGCGGCGAGGCGCTGTCGGCGCTGCTCGGCAACCAGGTCGCGGCCGGCATCTCCGGCTATGGCGAGTTCGCCGAACAGGTCAAGGCGGGTGCGCTGCGGCTGCTGGCCATCTCCGCGGACAAACGCCAGGAGGGGATCGATGCCCCGACGATGAAGGAAGCCGGCATCGATGTCGAGCTGTTCAACTGGCGCGGCGTCTTCGCACCGCCCGGCGTCTCGGACGCCGACAAGGCAGCAATGATCAAGCTGATCGAGACCATGGCCAAGAGCGACGCCTGGGCCACCGAATGCAAGAACCGCAACTGGACGCAGATCCTGCTCACCGGTGACGACTATGCGAAATTCGTCGCCGAAGACACGGCCCGCATCGGGACGATCCTCAAGGACCTCGGCCTGGCGTGATGCTCTCGGCAAGGGGCGGCCTCCGCCGGCCCTTGCCGACTTTCGCCAGCCGCATGGACATACGCGGCGCCGGAGGTGAAACTATGCCGAGATCGGCCGTGGGAGACCGGTCCAAGGAGAACCGGCCCCAAGGGACCGACATTGGGAGGACGATCATGAGCACCAGCGACCAGCAGGCGCCGCCGCGCCTTGCAGTGCCCGAACTGCTGATCGGCGTTGGGCTCCTCGCCTGTGCGGGTGCGGTTGCCTGGCAGACGCTGGCAATCCCGGTGACGCCGCTCTATTCCAAGGTCGGTCCGACCGTTTTTCCCTACATCACCATGACCGGGATGATGATCCTGTCGCTGCTGCTCATCATTGCCGCCTTGCGGGGCGGATGGCAGCCGGAGGACGAAAAGGAGACGCCGACCGACTGGAAGGCGATGGGCATCGTCGCCCTCGGACTGATCGCCAACCTCGTGCTGATCCAGCCGCTCGGCTTTACCGCCGCATCTGTCATCATGTTCGTTCTCATCTGCCACGGTTTCGGCAGCCGGCGTCCGCTGCGTGACGTGCTGCTCGGTCTGATCCTGGCGCTGGCCGCCTATTTCGGCTTTGCCAGGGCGCTCGGCGTCAATATCGGCGCCGGCTTCATCGAAAACCAGCTGAACGCGATCGTCGATTCGGTCGTTGCCATGCTGAGGGGCTGACGCCATGGAAACGCTCGGCCATCTCGCGCACGGATTTTCGGTCGCCTTCTCGCCGATCAATCTCATATGGTGCCTGGTCGGCACCACGCTGGGGACTGCGATCGGCGTGCTGCCCGGCCTCGGACCGGCACTGACCATCGCGCTGCTGTTGCCGATAACCTATCAGGTGGCGCCGGAGGCGTCGTTCATCCTGTTTGCCGGCATCTATTACGGCGCCATGTATGGCGGCTCGACGACATCGATCCTGCTCAACACGCCTGGCGAAAGCGCCACTATCGTCACCGCGCTGGAAGGCAACCGGATGGCCCGCTCCGGCCGCGGCGGTGCGGCCTTGGCAACATCGGCGATCGGCTCCTTCGTCGCTGGCACGCTGGGCACTATCGGCGTTGCCTTCCTGGCGCCGATCGTCGTCAAATTCGCGCTGGCTTTCGGTCCGGCCGAATATTTCTCGCTGATGGTGCTGGCCTTCATCACGGTTTCGGCGGTACTCGGCTCGTCGTCGGTGCGCGGCCTGACCAGCCTGTTCGTCGGCTTCGTCGTCGGCATGATAGGCGTCGATCTGCAGACGGGGCAGCCGCGCTTCACCTTCGGCATGAGCGAATTGTTGGACGGCGTCGACGTCATCGTCGTCGCGGTTGGCCTGTTCGCCGTTGGCGAGACGCTTTACATGGCCTCGCGACGCTATGCCGGCAAGGACGACATCGTGCCGTTGAAAGGGTCGCTCTATATGACCGCGGCTGAATGGTCGCGCTCGTGGAGGCCATGGCTGCGCGGCGCCCTGATCGGCTTCCCGATAGGCGCCATGCCGGCCGGCGGCGCCGAAATCCCGACCTTCCTGTCCTATGCGATCGAGAAGAAACTCTCCAGACACAAGGAGGAGTTCGGCACCGTCGGCGCCATCGAGGGCGTTGCCGGGCCGGAGGCCGCCAACAATGCATCCGCGGCCGGCGTGCTGGTGCCGATGCTGACGCTCGGCCTGCCGACCTCGGCGACGGCCGCGATCATGCTGTCGGCGTTCCAGAGCTACGGTATCAATCCGGGGCCGCTGCTGCTGACGACACAGGCCGACCTGGTGTGGGGGCTGATCGCCAGCCTGTTCATCGCCAATTTCATCCTCGTCGTCCTCAACCTGCCGCTGATCGGGCTCTGGGTGCGATTGCTGAAGATCCCGGCCCCGCAACTCTATGCCGGCATCCTGGTGTTCGCCACGGTTGGCACTTACGGCATCTCGCAATCGCCGATCGACCTCGTCATCCTCTATCTGCTCGGTGCCGCCGGCTTTCTGATGCGGCGTTTCGATTTCCCGACCGCGCCCGTCATCATCGGCATGATTCTCGGGCCGCTTGCCGAAACGCAGTTCCGCCGCGCGATGACCATCTCCAACGGCGATTGGACGGTGTTCTACAAGCATCCGCTGTCGCTGACGCTGCTGACGCTGGCCTTCATCGGGCTGGTTGGACCGCATATCTGGGCCTACATCGAGCACAGACGCATGCGTGGACCGGAGCACGTGCCGGGCGATGCCTGAGCTGTTCGTGACGTCATGACAGACCTGCTTTCCGGCATCCGCATCCTTGACCTGACCAATGTGCTGGCCGGCCCCTATTGCGCCTACCAGCTGGCGTTGCTCGGGGCCGACGTCATCAAGGTCGAGACGCCGCAAGGCGGTGATCTGGCGCGCCAGCTCGGCGCCTCGCCGGAGCTCAACCGGGCGGGCATGGGCGCTTCGTTCCTGGCGCAGAATGCCGGCAAACGCTCGGTGGCGCTCGATCTCAAGCAGGAGGCCGGCCGCGAACGCTTCCTCGATCTGGTCGCTTCGGCCGACGCGCTGGTCGAGAATTTCCGCCCCGGCGTAATGGACCGGCTGGGGCTTGGCCATGCCAGGCTGAAGGAGGTCCGGCCAAGCCTTGTCTATTGTGCGATATCGGGCTTCGGCCAGACCGGGCCGATGCGCGACAATCCAGCCTACGACCAGATCATCCAGGGTCTTTCCGGGATTATGAGCATCACCGGTACACCGGAAACGGCGCCGCTGCGTGTCGGCTATCCGGTTGCCGATACGCTTGGCGGGCTGGTCGGGGCGTTCGCCATTACCGCCGCATTGGTCAAGCAGAAGACGACAGGCGAGGGCGCGTTCCTGGACGTGTCGATGCTCGAATGCACGCTTTCTGCGCTCGGCTGGCCGGTGTCGAACTATCTGACGGCGGACGTCGAGCCGCAGCCGATGGGCAATGAAAACATGACGGCCGCACCGTCTGGCGCGTTTCGCACCGGCGACGGCTTGCTCAACATCGCAGCCAACAAGCAGGAGCAGTTCATCGCGCTGTGCCGATTGATCGGCCGGCCGGAGCTGGCCTCGGATGTCCGCTTTGCCGAGCGAGAAACGCGCAAGCAGAACCGCATTGCATTGAAAGCGCTGATCGAGGATGCCTTGGCGAGCGGCTCGGCCGCCGCCTGGGAGGAGACGTTCAATCGCGCCGGCGTGCCGGCAGGCCGGGTGCTGACAATCCCGCAGATACTGCAGGAGCAACAGGTGATCGAGCGCGGCATGACGGCGCGCTTCCAGGCTGTGTCCGGAATGGACAAGCCGCTGACCGTGGTGCGCGGCGGCTTCATGGTCGATGGCAAGGCACCTTTGCCGAGCAGGCCGCCGCCGGGGCTGGGCGAGCATATGGACGAGGTTTTTGCCGACCTGCCGCCACGCGCCAAGAAAAGAGCGAAGGCATGAGCGGAACGCAAAACAAGACTGGTCGCGCGCGCGGCGAGGAATGGTGGCAGACCGGCATCATCGAGATGCGCCCCGGCGTCATCCGGCTGCGCGGCTATGAAATCCAGGATCTGATCGGTCGCGTCAGCTTTCCGGCAATGATCTGGCTCATGCTGCGCGGCGAAACGCCAAGCGAGGAGCAGGCGGCGCTGCTTGGCATCGCGCTGGGTGCTGCCGTCGACCATGGGCCGCAGGCGCCGTCGATCGCCATCGCCCGTATGGCGATCACCTGCGGCGTCGGCATCAACAGCGCCATGGCATCAGCCGTCAACGTGCTTGGCGATGTGCATGGCGGCGCCGGCGAACAGGCGCTTTCCTTCTACGGAGACATCGCTGCCGAACTGGACGCCGGCATGCCGCTTGCGGACGCCGTGTCGGCGCGGCTCGATCGTTTCCTTGCCGGGGAAAACGGTTATGTGCCCGGGCTCGGCCATCGTTTCCATCCGGTCGACCCGCGGGCGCCCCGCCTCATCGAGCTAACCCGCGACTTTGCCGCGCGCGGCATCGTCAGCGGGCGCTTCGCCGATATCGCCGAGGCGATCGAGGCCGAGGTGGCGCGGCGCAAGGGCAAAAAAATCCCGCTCAATATCGACGGCGCCACGGCCGTCATCTACGGCGAGCTCGGCTTTCCGCCGCCGCTGACGCGCGGCCTTTTCGTGCTGTCGCGCTCGGTCGGCATCCTCGCACATGCGTGGGAACAGTCGCAGGAAAGCGACCGCAACAAGGGGCCGCTGCCGCGCGAATGGCTGTGGGCCTATACCGGCACGCCGGCGCGGCCTCTGCCCGAGGAAGACGATGGCAGTCAGTGAGGCATCGGTTCAAGAGACGGCGGCGGCGGGCGCTGGAACCAATTCCATCCCGACACAGTCGGGGCAGGCCTCCATCTTCTATTGAGCGGGATCTTTTCCGAACGCCGGACCCTGCTTTTTGGGATTATGCTCCAGCTCGGCAATCCTGATGTTCCTCACCAGCGTCGAAAGATCCGGCTCGTCGATGAGCAACGCCGCGTCGGCTGGTGCCAGCCACGCACGCTGACGCCTCTTGGATTCCTGCCAGTCGGCAAGTTCCTCGGTTACCTCCAGCAAATAGACGACGACGTCGACACGGACGAAGCGGTTCGCCAGCCGCTTCCAGTAGCAATAGGTGCCGGCCGGCTGTTTCAGTGTCTTGCCGAGAACGCCGGCTTCTTCCTGTGCTTCGATGGTGGCCGCCTTGCGGCCGCTCTTGCCCTTCATCGGCCAGCCCTTCGGCACAATAAAGCGCCTTGTCGTTCGCGATGTGACCAGCATCACCTCGACTTCGCCATGCTCGTTCAGCCGAAACGGAATCGCCGCGACCTGGCGAATCCGGTCGCCCTCCCTTGCCTTGCGTACGACCTTCTTCTTGCTGGCTGCCATTCGATAATCCAGTCGAGGCGGTGCCCAAACGGCAAGGGCAGCGTTGCAAAGTCGGCCGCTTTCAATGGGGCGCAAGCGGAGCGGTTTCCACAATATATAAGTCGGCTAAATAAATGGAAAGGGCCGGTCGTCAGCGGCAGGTGCTGACAAAGCCGCTCCCCGACGGCAGCAACTGGCAAGTTGGCCTCATCTGCGGCACCTCCTGCCGTTGCGGTGTTGGGATTTGGCGATCCTGGGCACGGTACTGCTGTTGCTGCTGCTGGTATTGCTGCCGCCGCAGCCTGTTCTCCAACATCTGCAACTGGTCTTGCTGGATCAACACGTTGCGGTCGGCGGGACTGACGACCTGTGCCGATGCAGCAGGATTTACGCCCGACAGCATCGCCGCGGTCAGCATTGCCGACCCTAAAAACGTCAATAGACGAAGCCGTGACATCCATTCATTCCCGCACAAAACCGATCTTTCCTTAATATAGGGCTTTTGTCCGACGACACCATGGCCGCCGCTGATTTGAAGCGGATTGGAAGAGGCATTTCGGCTTCGGATGCTCCTCGCGTCAATCGACTTCGCGCAGCCGGTATCCGACGCCGGTCTCGGTCGTGATATAGCGGGGCTGGTCGGGCGTCTTCTCAATCTTTAGCCTGAGTTGCCGGACATAGACTCTGAGATATTGAACGTCGGTGGAATCGCCCCAGACCTGCTTCAGCAGGAACTGGTGGGTGAGAACCTTGCCGGCGTGCTGCACCAAGGTGCGAAGAATGTCGTATTCCTTCGGCGAGAGCTTTATCTCCTTGTCCTCGACCTTGACGACGCGCTTCACCAGATCGACGGAGAGGTCGCCGGTTTGGAACACCGGTCTCTCACCCTGCTGCTGAAACTTGTGGCGAAGCGCTACGCGGATGCGTGCGACAAGCTCGTTCATACCGAACGGCTTGGTGACATAGTCGTCGGCGCCGAGTTCGAGGGCGGACACGATGCCGGCCTCATCAGTGCGGCTGGAAAGAATAACCACGGGAATGTCCAGGCCATCATCCCGCCATTTGCGCAGCAAATCATGGCCGCTCATGCCGGGGAGGCCGAGATCGAGCAGGACAAGGTCCGGCTTTTCCGTCTCGATGAGTTCAATCGCCGCCCTGGCGTTCGGCGCCTCGCTGATCGCGTAGCCTTGGCTGCCAAGCCCGACGCGAAGCAGTTTCCGGATCGGCGGTTCATCGTCGACCACCAATATCCTGACGTCCAGGCTCGTCATGCCAGATCGTCCATATTTTGATGGCCCGCATCGGGTTCGCCGAGGTTGGGCAGTTCCGCCGGCACCAGTTGCATCCTGATGGTGAAAACCGCCCCCGAGCGGTCGGACCTGTTTGCCGCCGAGAGCGTCCCGCCCATCGCTTCGATGAAGCCGCGGCAAATCGACAGGCCGAGCCCCGTGCCGGCACGCACCTGGTCACCCTTGCGCACACGGTAGAAAGTGTCGAAAACGCGCTCTAGATCCGCTGGCGGAATGCCTGGTCCCTCATCCATGATCTGCAGGATGACGAAGCCGTTGTCGGCCCAGGCTTGCAGGCGGATCGTCGAACCTGGCGGCGCGTATTTTGCAGCATTGTCGAGGAGGTTGAACAGCACCTGTTCGAACAGAACGGGGTCGACCCGCAACATCGGCAGATCCGATGGAATGTCGATCTCGGTCTTATGCTCGCCGACGATTTTGCGGGCCCGATACAGAGCTGAACCGACAATGTCGCCGAGATAGTGAAACGCATAGTTCGGCTCCATCGTGCCGGATTCGATCTTGGTCATATCGAGCAGATTGGCAATGAAGCGGTTAAGCCTCTCCGCTTCATCGAGCACGGTCGACAGCAGTTCCGTCCGGTCCTGCTCGGGAAGTGCGGCCTCGAAGTCCCTGAGTGTTCCGGCCGCGCCCATGATGGCGGCAAGTGGCGTCTTCAAATCGTGGGAAATGGAGGTGAGCAAGGCCGAGCGCAGACGGTCTGCCTCGGCCGCGAGCTTGGCCCGGTCAACATCGGCGACGAGCTGGATGCGCTCGATGGCGACCGCCGCCTGGTCGGCGAGCGCATCGAGCAGACGCTGCTGCTCGGGTGTCAGCAGCGGACCTTGCTTGTCGTTGTCGAGGCCGACAACGCCCACCGCCGTGCGTCCGGTCCGCAAGGGCAGATAGAGGCGCTTTGCTCCGGGCAGCGTGTCGGCGCCGCGCCCGGCGGCGCGGTTATGCTCCCAGGCCCAGCGGGCTGCTGCGATGTCGGCCTCGGCCAGCGTGTCGTCGGGTGGGTAGCCGGCTTTGACCGCAATTGTGCCGTTCTCCGGCAGAAGCAGCACCACGCGCAGCTTCAGCATCGAGGCGATCTGGAAGGCAGTCGCCCAGAGAACGTCATCAAGCGTCCCAGCGCCGGCGAGCTTCTTTGAGAAGAGATAAATATCTTCTGTGGCGCGTGCCCGCGAGCGCGCAGCGACCGCCTGACGCTGCACGCGCGCTGTTAGATTGCTGGCAATGACCGCAACAACCAGGAAGACAGCCAGCGCAACGATGCTCTCCGGATCCTCGATCGTCAGCGTGTAGCGTGGTTCCAGGAAGAAATAGTTGAAGGCAATGGCGCTGATGAGGCAGGCATACAAAGCCGGCCAGAGACCGCCGGTCACCGCCGACGTCAGGACCCCAATGAGAAAGATGATCGCCAGATTGCGGACGTCGAGAAACTGGTCGAGAAGAACGGCGAAGGCGAGCGAGCCAACAACATAGGCCGTGGCCCTGAGATAGGGCCAGATCTCGAACTGCCACTGCTCGTCCGCCGCCTTGACGGTCCTCGACGTCGCCTCGGCGTTGCGTTCGTTTCCCGAAATGACATGGACGCTGATGTCGCCGGGATTGCGGATGAGATCGTAAGTGAGCGAGCCTTCGATCAATTCCCGCCAGCGCGATCGGGTCGGCCTGCCGATCACGATATGGGTGAAGTTGTTCGCCGTCGCATGCCGAACGATGTCTTGCGCGACGTTCTGACCCGGAATGGTCGTCACCTCGGCACCGAGCTGCTCGGCAAGGCGCAGCTGCGTCGCCAGCCGATCCTTGTCCTCCTCGGGCATGGCCGCTGAATGAGGGGTATCGACATGAAGCGCCGTCCAAGGGGCGCGGAGCCGGTCGGCCAACCTCCGCGCATAGCGTACACGGGCCGCCCCGCCCGGACGCGCATCGACGCAGACGAGAACCCTTTCCCCCGCCGCCCAAGGCCCGGGTATCGCGTGGGCCTGCATGTGGGTCAGCAACTGCTCGTCGACCCGCTGGGCAGTGCGGCGGAGCGCCAATTCCCGGAGCGCCGTCAGATTGCCCGGCGAGAAATAGTTCTCGATGGCGCGCTGGGCGGTGCTGGGGATGTAGACCTTGCCTTCCTCAAGCCGCTTGATCAGATCGTCGGGGGTGAGGTCGATGATCTCGATGTCGTCGGCCTGGTCGATTATGGAGTCGGGGACAGTTTCCCGCACCCTGACGCGGGTGATCTGCGCCACGACATCGTTCAGGCTCTCGACGTGCTGGATATTCAGCGTCGTGTAGACATCGATGCCGTGCGTCAGGATTTCCTGGACGTCGAGATAGCGCTTGGGGTGACGGCTGCCGGCGACGTTGGTGTGGGCGAGTTCGTCGACCAGAACTAGGGCCGGGTGCCGGGCGAGGATGGCGTCGAGATTCATCTCCTCAAGGATCCGCCCCTTGTAATCGATCTCAAGGCGAGGAATGACCTCGTAGCCTTCGACCAGCGTCTGGGTTTCCTTGCGGCCGTGCGTCTCGACGATGCCGATCACCACGTCGACCCCGTCGGCCAGCCTGGCGCGGCCCGACATCAGCATCTCGTAGGTCTTGCCGACACCGGGGGCGGCGCCGAGAAATATCCTCAGGCGACCGCGCTCCTCCCGCTCGGCATGCTCGAGCAGCGCGTCGGGAGAGGGCCTGGTTTCGGCGGTGCGGCTGTCGTCTGGCATAAGGGTCAATCATGAACGGCGCCGGCTTCGGTGTCGATCCCGGCGCCGGTCCTTCACTGTTTCATCGCATCGTCCAGCGCAAGGTTGAGGGCCAGCACATTGACCACCGCCTCGCCGATGAATCCCAATTCGCGATCTTCGACATGGCTGTCGACAAGCGATTTGATCCTGGATTCATCGACGCCCCTGGCCTTGGCCACCCTGGCAACCTGAAAATAGGCCGCATCGGGGCTGATATGCGGATCGAGGCCGCTGCCGGACGTGGTGACCAGATTCATCGGTACCGGCTGGCTCGGGTTTTCGGCTCTCAGCTTTTCGGCGTCGCTCTTGATCCTGTCGATGAGCTTCGGGTTGGTCGGGCCGAGATTCGAGCCGCCCGAGGCGGCGGCATTGTAGCCGTCGCCGGCAGCCGACGGGCGGCCATGGAAGTAGCGGTCGCTTTCGAAAGCCTGGCCGATCAGCTCGGAACCGACGAGCTTGCCGTCCTTCTCGATCAGGCTGCCATTGGCCTGGCGCGAAAACAGCGCCTGGGCAATGCCGGTCATGCCGATCGGATAGACCAAACCCGTCAGAATGGTGAAGAAGACGATCATGACGATCGCGGGCCTGATTTGATTGAGCATCGACGAGGTTCCTTAGGCGAGACCGAGAGCGGTGATGGCCATGTCGATCATCTTGATGCCGACGAAGGGCACTACGACGCCGCCAAGGCCATAGACAATGAGATTGCGGCTGAGCAGCGCACCGGCGCCGACCGCGCGGTATTTGACGCCCCTCAGCGACAGCGGGATCAGCGCAATGATGATCAGCGCGTTGAAGATGATGGCCGAGAGGATAGCGCTCTGCGGCGTCGCCAGATGCATGACATTGAGCGCTTGCAGCGGCCCGGCGGTCTGGCCCGGGGCGATGTAGAAGACGGCGAATATTGCCGGGATGATGGCAAAATACTTGGCCACGTCGTTGGCGATGGAGAAGGTGGTCAGCGAGCCACGCGTCATCAGGAGCGCCTTGCCGATTTCGACGATCTCGATCAGCTTGGTCGGATCGCTGTCGAGATCGACCATGTTGCCGGCCTCGCGCGCCGCGACCGTGCCGGTGTTCATGGCAACGCCGACATCGGCCTGCGCAAGGGCCGGCGCATCGTTGGTGCCATCGCCGCACATCGCGACCAGTTTGCCTTTGGCCTGCTCGTCGCGGATCAGCTTCAACTTGTCCTCGGGCGTCGCCTGGGCAAGGAAGTCGTCGACGCCGGCTTCCGCCGCGATCGCCGCCGCGGTCATCGGATTATCGCCGGTGATCATCACCGTGCGGATGCCCATGCGGCGCAATTCGGCAAAGCGTTCTGCGATGCCGCCCTTGACGATGTCCTTCAGATGGACGACGCCGAGCAGGCGCCCGTCGCGCTCGACCGCGAGTGGAGTGCCACCCGATTTGGCGATCTCGTCGGCGATCGCCTGAAGGTCGCGGACGGTGTCGCTGCCGGGGCGCGTACTGCCTGTGGCAACGGTCGAGAGGTTGACGTGGGCAAGTACCGCATCGACTGCGCCCTTGCGGACCGAGGAGCCTTCCAGATCGACACCGCTCATGCGGGTTTGCGCGGTGAAGGGCACGAAAGTCGCGTGCAGGCTTGCCATGTCGCGGGCGCGGATGGCGTATTTTTCCTTCGCCAGGACGACGATCGAGCGGCCTTCCGGCGTTTCGTCGGCAAGCGAGGCAAGCTGAGCCGCGTCGGCCAGTTCCTGTTCGGTGACGCCCTTGACCGGACGAAATGCCGTCGCCTGACGGTTGCCCAGCGTGATGGTTCCGGTCTTGTCGAGCAGCAGCGTGTCGACATCGCCGGCCGCCTCGACGGCGCGGCCCGACATGGCGAGCACGTTGAAGCGCACCAGGCGGTCCATGCCGGCAATGCCGATAGCCGACAGCAGGGCGCCAATTGTGGTCGGGATCAGGGTAACGAACAGGGCGACCAGCACGGTCACCGAGATATAGCCGCCCGAATACGAGGCGAAGCTCGGGATCGTCGCCGTCGCCAGCACGAAGATCAGCGTCATGCCGACGAGCAGGATGTTGAGCGCGATCTCGTTGGGTGTCTTCTGGCGCTCGGCGCCCTCGACCAGCGAGATCATGCGGTCGAGGAACGTATGACCGGCAGCCGCAGTGATGCGCACGCGGATCCAGTCGGACAAGACCTGCGTGCCGCCGGTCACCGCCGAACGATCGCCTCCGGATTCGCGGATGACCGGTGCGGATTCGCCGGTGATGGCCGCCTCGTTGACCGACGCCACGCCTTCGACCACCTCGCCGTCCGAGGGGATGATGTCGCCGGCTTCGACAAGCACGATGTCGCCGACCTTCAGGCTGGTGCCGGGCACCAGTTTGAACTTGCTGCGGTCGCCACCGTTCAACAGCTTGGCCTGCGTCTCGGTTCGCGCCCGACGCAGCGAGTCAGCTTGCGCCTTGCCGCGGCCTTCGGCCACCGCTTCGGCGAAATTGGCGAAGAGCACGGTGAACCACAGCCAGATGATGATCTGCAGCGTGAAGCCAAGATCGCCGCCGCTGGTAACGAGATCCTTGACGAACAGCACGGTGGTGAGCGCCGAGACGACGGCGACGACAAACATCACCGGGTTTCGCATCAAGGTGCGCGGGTTCAGTTTTCTGAAGGAACCGCCGATAGCGGGCCACAGAATGCGGGTATCCATGATGCTCACGGATTTCGACGGGCTCATTTGGTAGCTCCAGTGTCGATGTTGTTGACCGGTCGATCGTGTGCCGAACGAAGGTGCGGCGGCCCGTAAGCCAGCAGCCAGATCATGATCAAGGCTGCCGCAATAGCGAGGAATGTGGACAGCGTCGGGAAAGGAGGAGGCGTTTTCTCCCCCTCCGGCTCGGGGCGATGCCGGACCTTTCGAGGTATGATCTCGAACCAGGGCATCGTCGTTTCAGAATGTCTGACCGTGAATCATCGCCAGGTGCTCGACGATCGGTCCGACCGCCAGGGCCGGGAAGAAGGTCAGGCCGCCGACGATCAGGATGACACCGGCCAGCAGCCCGACGAACAGCGGACCGTCGGTCGGGAAGGTGCCGGCGGAGGCAGGGACGGTCTTCTTCGCAACCAGCGAGCCAGCAATCGCCAACGCCGGAATAATGACCAGGAACCGGCCCATCAGCATGCCGATGCCGAGCGTTACGTTGTACCAGGGCGTGTTGCCGCTGAGGCCGCCAAAGGCGGAGCCATTGTTCGCCGCGGCCGAGGTGTAGGCATAGAGAACCTCGGAGAAGCCGTGCGGGCCGGCATTGGCGATGGAAGCAACGCCGGTCGGCAGCACCACCGCGATAGCGGTGAAGATCAGCATTGCAAGCGGCAGGCAGAGCACGGCCAGCATAGCCATCTTGACCTCCTTGGCCTCGATCTTCTTGCCGAGATATTCGGGCGTGCGTCCGACCATCAGCCCGGCGACGAAAACGGCAATGACGATGAACATCAGGATACCGTAGAAGCCGGCGCCGACGCCGCCGACAATGACCTCGCCGAGCTGCATGTTGATGATGGGGATCATGCCGCCGAGTGCGGTGAAGCTGTCATGCATGGCGTTGACCGCGCCGCAGGATGCGGCCGTGGTGATGACGGCAAACATTGCCGACAGGGCGATGCCGAAGCGGCTCTCCTTGCCCTCCATGTTGCCGCCGTCGACGCCCAGCGCATGGACGAGCGGATTGCCGGCGGCTTCCGCCCAGTAGCAGACGGCAACGCCGGCGATGAACAGCACGCCCATAGCCGACAGAATTGCCCAGCCCTGGCGCTGGTTGCCTACCATGCGGCCGAAGACATTGGTCAACGCCGCGCCGAGGGCGAAGATCGTCACCATCTGGATCAGGTTGGAGATTGCATCGGGATTTTCGAAGGGATGCGCTGCATTGGCGTTGAAGAAACCGCCGCCATTGGTGCCGAGCATCTTGATGGCAACCTGGGAAGCGACCGGCCCGACCGCGATAGTCTGTTGGGCGCCTTCGAGCGTCGTCGCGTTGACGTAGGCAGCGAGCGTCTGCGGCATGCCGAGATAGACATAGACCAGAGTCAACACGATGCAAAAGGGCAAAAGCAGGTAGAGCGTGCCGCGGGTCATATCGACCCAGAAATTGCCGATCGATTTGCCTGAGGCCCTGGCAAAGCCGCGGATCAATGCGACCGCAATGGCGACGCCAGTCGCCGCCGACAGAAAATTCTGCACGGTCAAGCCGGCCATCTGCACGAGATAGGACATCGTGCTTTCGCCGCCGTAGTTCTGCCAGTTGGTGTTGGTCATGAAGCTGGCGGCGGTGTTGAAGGCCAGCCCAGGTTCGACGGCGGTCATGCCGGCCGGATTGTAGGGCAGGCCGCCTTGCAGCCGTAGCAGCGAATAGAGCACCAGGAAGCCGGCCAGGTTAAAGAACAGCAGGGCCGCCGCATAGGAGGTCCAGTGCTGCTCCTCGCGCTCGCTGGTCCCTGATATGCGGTAGAGCCCGCGCTCGAGCGGGGCCAGAATTGACGACAGGAATGTGCGCTCGCCGCTGAAAACGCGATGCATGTAGCCGCCGAGCGGCTTGGCCAGCAGAACGACGATCCCGCAATAGACGAGGATCTGCAGCCATCCGTTGATTGTCATGGGGTTGGCTCCTTGCCAGCGGAGATCAGAAGCGTTCCGGGCGAACGAGGGCGTATGTCAGGTAGGCGAGAAGAAACAAGGTCACGGCGCCGCCGAGGATATAGTCGAAAAGCATGTTACGATCCCCTAAACTTACAGCTTGTCGCAAGCTTTGATGTAGCCGAAGCATAGAGCAAAGAACGCGATTCCAATCGCGACAACAACTATGTCCACCGCGCGTTTTCCTTATGTTGTATTTGTTTGTTTACTTTAACAAACTATCCAAGCCGTCGCCGCATCATATCGGCGGCTGGATACACCGCTCCGGTGAATATGGATCAAAGTGCCATAAAGGTTCGAGACGGGACGCGGAGCAAAGAAATCAAAATCCCATAAGGATTTCGCCGCCTCGGCGCTGGCCACAGCTTCAGGAGGGAGGTGCGCACCGGCGCGCGAAGCTGCCGGGGCTCAGTCCGCGCGGGTGTAGATCACCGCGTAATCGTCCGCATAGGCCCGCTTCCAGCCCAGTTCGTCGAAGAACGGAATGCGGCTGTCGTCGGCGGTCAACAATGCCCAGCCTATCGTATATTTGTCGAGTTGGGCTTTCAGGATCGGCTTGCCCCGGCTGTGCCCCGTCTGCTCATCCGTTTCCGTAAAGCCATTCAGGAAGAGCTGATCCGCGCGGCCGTCGATAAACGTCCTGATGCCATGGAAAATCAGCGTACCGCCGAAATCGTAGGAGTTCAGCAGATTGCCCGACAGATTATGGGTTTGGACAAAGGCCAGTGCGTCCCTCGCCGAGGTCTTCTGGCTCGGCGCGACCGGATAGGTCGTGAAGGCGGCAGCCGCCAAAACCAGCAAAACGGCAAGTCCAGCGCAAATCCTGGAAAATTGCCGTGCGAAAAATTGTTCAAGTCCGTCGCGCTTTTCCGCCGCCCATTTCTCGGCTGAAAGCACTGGATATTGTTGCGCGACCTCGACGGCAAGGACCACCGGCACGAGAAGAAAGAACAGATACATGAACCGTATGTGGGTGAGATAGACGTGCAACGTAAAGACAAGGAACAGCGCCTTGGCCCAGCCAATGCGCAATCTCGACACGAGCAGCCCGAAAAACGCCGCCAGCAGGACCACCTCCTGGAGGGTGTGCCGCGAGGCGTCGAAGGGTTGCCACTCCGCAATGTAAGGCACCGCCTCATTGCCATAGGCCACGGTGAATGTGGCGAGTATGGCCTTGACGCCATAGGGATTGAGCAGGCTGACCAGCGGGCAAAGCAGCCCGAAAGCGATCCACTTGGCCAGCAGCCGGGGGTTCGACAAGCGCGTGCGCATGACGAGATCGAGCCCGGCGAAGGCGGCGATGACGAAACCGAAGGTGAAGGTGGCATGGAGATTGGCCCACAGGCAAAGCAGCGTCAGCAGCCACAAGGGCGGTGCTTTCTCGTTGCGTGCGGCCTGGAAAAGACCGGCGGTCCAGACGACGATGATGGGCAAGGTAAAGATGTGCGGCCGGGCGACATAGATTGGCCCGATCAAGAGCGCGAGAACCAGCGTCAGTCCTATCGCCAGCGTCGGCTTCAACCACGCGCTGAGATACCACGAGGTCAAGAAAGCCGTCAGCGCGATTACTGCAGTCGCCTGCAGCACCACGCCGTTCCAGCCGCCGGCTTGAAAGGCAATTGCAAGGAGAACCTGGCTAAGCCATTCCTTAGCGATCCATGGCTGGCCGGCAAAAGTGTAGGAATAGATGTCGACGGTGGGGAATGTGCGGCTTGCCAGCATATCCATGCCGACCTTGATGTGCCACCAGCTATCGGGATCCTGCAGGAGGGAGGTGGCAAAGGCGAGGAGCGCCGCCGCCATCACGACCGCCGCCAGCAGGCAAAACATCAGCCTCACATGCCGTATGTCGTCTATCGACGGCCTCGCCTCACCAGATATCCCGCGCATATGGCATCCCTGAGCCGCGATAGCGGAAGGGATAGGCCGAATTTGTTAGAAAACCGATAAGCTGCAGGATTGCGGCCACAACCCTGTGCCGCGCGTCCAACCGGCTCGGCGGCTCAGCCCTCGGCCTTGAAGTTCTTGGCTTCCTTCTCGACCTTCGGGCTGTCCTTGCCGTGCTTGCGCATCAGATCCTTCGCCTGCTTCGGCGAAACGTCGGTGGTTTCGGCCAGGCGCAGAGCCTCCTTTTCGTCCGGATCGCGCGTCTTGCGGTCGGCCATTGCGGTTTTCTTGTCAGCCATTACGACGCTCTTATGCTTTCGGCGATTTCGTTCAGCACCTTGCGGTCGGTGCCGTGGCGCTTGATCAGCGTGCGTGCCTGATCCGGGGTGATGCCCGCTTCCTCGGCGAAGTGACGTACCTCGTAGTCTTCGCCGCCCGCCATTCGTGAGCGGTCGCGACTGTCGGTCTTGGTTTTGTCGTCGGCCATGGCAGCTCTCCTCATCTCGACGAGAGCATAACGGGCAAGATTTCAGCGAGTTCCTTCGAGCGTGTCGCCCAGTTGCCTGCCCTCGGGCATGACCGGGCATGCGCGGCGGTTTGCTCAAAGCAGGGGCTTGGCGTCAGGCCGGCCTTCGCGCACAAACAGGCTGGCCTCTTTGGCGGCGCTGCCAACCGCCCGCCACTGCTCCTGGGCGCAGCCTGGTATTCGTTCCGGATTGCTAATGGGAGCGATGGTCGAACACGACGCCCATGGTCCTACCAACGGCCGTCATGACGATAAGCTCGACCAGATCGTCGTCACTGTTGCCGCAGGCCGGGGCCGTCCTGCGAACGATGTCCAGCATCGCCCTCGTCGATATGGTGTCGCCGGCACCGAACCGTGAAAGCGCAGATGAAACAAGCTCTTGGGCCGTCAAGTCGGCGACGGTCACCCGCTGCACCACGTTCATTGGCTTCCTCCCACCATGAACCCTCTCCCGGGAGAATGATACGCCGAACGTCGCGTTTCGCCAGCGAAATGGTGGTCCTACCAGCGCGTGGGCAGCGACCGAAATCGTCGGTTTTGCGGGAGGCAATCCGGGCGCGAGGCGGCAGCGCTTTTGTGCCATGCGACTTCGCCATAGACCCAATCCCGGCGGCCGGGATCGGTCTCAATTTTATTTACTGGCAGTCTGATGCTTGGCAGTGTGGTCTGCTCGGTTGCGGCCGAAGCCAGCGCAGCAAGAACCACGGTGCGGGCAGGACCGGGACGGTTCGTCGTTTCACGGAAACGCCGAACCGGTCTGTCTTTTTGTTTGACGCAATTCCGGACGGAAAACCGTTCACACGTTTTCCTGGAATTGCTTGTCTTGTGACTCTAGGCGGCCAGGTCGCTCGGAAGCTTGCCGCCATTCTCGGCCAGCTTTTTCATCAGTGCGTCGTGCAGCCACAGATTCATCGTTACAGTGTCGTTCATATCGCCGGTGTAGTTCAGCTCGTGGGCAAGCTCCTTGCGGGCGCCGAGGCTGCTGTCGATATTCAGAGCCTTCATCAGGTCGACGATCGAATTCTTCCAGTTGAGTTTCTGCCCCTTCGCGGCCACCGCCTTGTCGAGAATGGCAGCGATGTCCGGGGCAGAGGACGGCGCGGCCGGCGCGGCCGGAGCCGGGGTTGCAGCCGGGGCGGATCGGGTAGGCGCCGTCGGCTGGGTGGCCGTGCTCGAAGCAGGCGCGGGAGACGGTTGCGCCGGCGGCGCTTCGGCCGCAACCGCGTTTCCGAAAATCGCACCTTTGATACTGTCGAAAATGCCCATTGCTATCTCCTGTGTTGGCTCGACGGTGTGTTGCCTTGACGGTCGGTGGGGCGACCGTTGCCGAATGCCGCATTGAGCGCCCTGGTTGTACCGGACCACGAACGCAACGCAGGGGCAACTTAAAACTGGCTAAAAGGTAAAGGCTTGGTTGCATTGGGGAATCGGCTCAGTGATCCGGCCCGAGAGTAGAATAGGTCGGATCGCGGCCCGACAAATCGTCACGCGCAATGGGCGAGGGAACGGTCAGCAGCCAGTTTTGCTGACGCAGACCAGAAAAATCATCTAGATTCGTGTTCGCAATTCGCTGAGAGGAACGAAGCCATGACAGCAGTCGTCGCATCCGACAGGCTCGAACGTTCGCTGGTTTGGGCAGAGGACGATCCGTCGGTCAAATGGGCCGGCGCTTTCGCGGTTTACGGCGGGCACGGCACCACCCAGTCCTCGGTCATTGTCTACGAGATCGAGCCCGGCAAGCGGCTCGGCTGGCACAGCGACGCCACCGAAGAGACGCAATACATCATCGCCGGCACCGGCGAGCTACACATTGAGGGCGGCACCACCCACCCGGTCGGGCCCGGCAGCGTCCTGGTACTTCCGACGCCGGTCAGGCACGACCTCGTCAACACCGGCACCGAAACCCTGCGCGCCGTCGCTTTCTTTGCGGCGGCGATGTTCACGCAGACATTCGACAACGTCATGCTGCCGCCGAAATCCCATGTCCTCGGCACGCCCAATCGTGCGGGCTGAATGCGTGCCGGCGAGAATCACCAGGCCTGCGGATTGCGGACTCGGAGCTGAGATGAGCGCGCGCGCGGCCGGCAAGCGGTTTGGCGTCGTTACGCGCTCGCGTCATGGGCGGACCGGCTGATGGCGCCCGTCAAGGTCGACCCCGCCAAGGTGCGCGAGTTCAGGGATGCCGAAAGCTTCCATGCCTGGCTTGGCGAGCATCACGACAGTGAGGACGAAGTCTGGATCAAGATCCATAAGCTCGATTCGGGACTGCCGTCGATCACTCCGAAGCAAGCCATCGACGTGGCGTTGTGCTGGGGCTGGATCGATGCGGTGCGCAAGGCCTTGGACGGCAAAAGCTACCTGCAGCGCTACACCCCGCGCGGCAAGAAGAGCACCTGGAGCCAGATCAATGTCGACAATGTCGCCCGGCTGATCGAGGAGGGCCGGATGACCGAGCACGGGCTGAGGCAGGTCGATGCGGCCAAGGCCGACGGCCGCTGGGCGCTCGCCTACAAGAGCGGCAAGGAGATGAAGATCCCCGACGACCTCCAGGCGGCAATAGACGCCGAGCCCAAGGCGAAAGAGATGCTGGCAAAGCTCAGCGGGCAAAACCGCTTCGCACTCGCCTTCCGCATCCACAACATGAAAACCGAAGCCGGACGCAAGAAGAAGATCGCGGCGTTCGTGGAGATGCTGAAGCGCGGCGAGACGATCTATCCGCAGGGCAGAAAGTAACATCTGACGAGGCGTGCCGGCGCTGCGTCTTGTGCTTGTCCCTGTCGGCGAGCCCCGAATGCGGCCGGATCGCTGCTCAGGCCCACCTTCGATCCAGGCGATGTCGCCGACGATTTGTTTTCGACGAGCGTCGCCCGGCACTTCGACACCAGCTCTCATTCGTTTAGTTGATGCAGGAAAAAGTCTCGTCCTCACAGTCGGCATAGTATATTAGCAGGCGCTGTTATGAGGTTTTTGCCCGTTCAGGAGCCGACTGGCACGTGGGCCGTGTTTGATGCGACCGTGGACGTGCCTGCGGATTTCGCTGGCAGTTGCCTTATCGGCTTGCCGCGGGAGCGGGCGGAGTGGCTCGCAGCAAGAGCCAATCGAGATGCTGCAAAAGGCACTTCGATTTGCCGGTTGTCAGCTGCCGGACCGGCACAAGCCGCGGTTCTTAGACTTAGACCGATAGGAGAGATTTCGATGATGCAAGAAAGGGTAATGGCGGCTGCGTTGGCAGCCAGGAATCAGGAAGCGGATATTCGTGGTGTCTTCGACATCACCAACAAAACCGATGCGCCAATTGGCCCCCGCCGATTGGGCGAGGCTATCCACTTTGTCGCCAATGCACCTATCGTTGGCTATGATGTTCACGCCGCCGTCATCAGATATGGCCCACTCGGAACCCCCAGCCTCAGAGCAACAGATTGCGCACAGCTGTGGGAGAAGTTTGGCGAGGCCTTGCTGCAACAGTGACGGGCAGATCTTCGGCGCGTATGGCACCACGATCGTGCAGGACACTTCCCTGGGCGAGAAACGACATGGAAGCCTGGCGGGTAATGTTGCAATTAAATTAGCGTGAGTGCATATTTTTTGCCGGCTGGTCTCGCGAACCGGCCAGGCCCGGCGGCCGGCCGCCGATGGGCTGTCAGGCCGGCGATAAATGATTCCGCAGGCCCGACGGTCCCCTTGGCAGGTCGCTGGAACCAAAGCATGATGCGGCGGCAAAAACGGTTTGGGGGAATGACATGCCTAAGGTTTCGGAACTCTTTTTCAAGACAGCCATCGTCTTTCTAATTCTGGGAATTGCAGCTGGCCTGCAGATGGCAATTTCAGGCGATCACGGCGCGTTTCCGGCTCACGCGCACATCAACCTGCTGGGATGGGTCACCAGTGCAATATTCGGCGGCTATTATGCGCTGAACCCGGCGAAGGCTGCCCGCAGGAGCGCGATGATCCACTATGGCGTCTACAATCTCGGCCTGGTCGTGATGCTGCCGGCGCTTTACCTGATGCTGCAGGGAAATCCGGCGCTCGAGCCGATCGTCGCCACCGGCTCAATGATTGTCGCTGTCGCCGTGCTGATCTTTGCCTTCGTGGTTTTCTCCAGCGAAACAGAGCGCTCGGTCTCGGGAATACAAGCGGTTCCGCGCTAGACGCGTAGCGACAGTGCCGAGTAGACCAAAGCCCGTGCTTCTCGCGAAGCGCGGGCCCGGTCGATTGTGGGCTGATCTGAGGTAAGGGTGCGGCGCAGATGAAAGCCGCTCAGTAGCCTTCGCGCGCCGCCTGCCGCACGGGATGGACTTTGAGTGGCCGCTTTAGAAATCCTGGCGACAACGCCCAGCCTCCCTCAAGGTCTTCAGCCTGCTCGGCAACACCCATCAAGATACCGAAGGAGTCCCTGAAGATTGCAAAGTGGCCACTCACAAGGCCGTCTGATGGAAGGGCGCTGGACACCCGAAACTGGTCTCCGACCTGGAAGGCACCTTGGCGGAGTGTCTTGCCGGGGCCGCACATTGCTAGGAACTCCTTCGGCAGCTTGTCCTCGTAGGCCTGCAAATTGGAGTACCATTGGACCGCAACGGCTCCGCTCAAGGGTAGGATGCGGCGAGTGGTGGCGGTGTGCATTGCAATGCCCAGCTTAGAGGCAAAGATGGTCATGGCCTTTGCCACGATTGGGCCGTCTATCCTGAGGAAGTTCCATGAGGGGAGTTGCGCGGCTATATCCCGGTAGCGCAGTAGGGTGCCAAGTTGGTCCATCTCGGGGCGCACCTCTTGGGCAAACCCCGGAATCCGCAGCACCGCGCCAATCAGCCTTTTAACCTCTTGTCGTGCGGCTTCAGTCCTGGAGTCTGGCATTATGCGGCTCAGCATTGCCACTATCAGGTCGGCCTCGCGCGAGGCCTCATTGCAGACTCTACATGCCCCAAACTCCAGACCCATCGGACGATGTTTGCCTTCGAAGATGATTCGCGGCGGATAGTGCTCGACGGTTTCGCTGGGCGTCGTGCCCCCGCAAAAGATGCAGAACGGCTGCTCTCTTCGGATGCGCTGGGAGAACGTTTCGCGCTGTTTTGCCTCGCCCATCATTCCCTTCCAGCCTCAGCTGCCGACAATAGCACGACGCGCCGATTCGGCCGATTCGCAAGACATTGGGGCGCGGGGCGTCCTCCGGATGTCAGGAGGTGTCAGCATTGGGTAGCAACCCGGCGTTCGACCGCTATAACGGAGACAGTCGAACAACCCCAATGGATGAAAACATGACTGCTCTTCAAATCGCCTACGCAATGATCGCTGTTTCCTATATCGTCGCGGCATTCGCTTTGTACGCAAACCATTGAGGCCGGCACATGGGCAAGACGATAGGACGTTTCGGATTTGAACTTAGCGGCGTGACGAGCGGCAGTTCGCAAGAAGGTGAGCTGAGTTTGGAGATGCCGACGATAGAAATCGGCCTTAAGCAGTGGACAACTAGCGACAGCGGGATGCACCTTGTGATCCCGGAGTGCCGGAGCGAACGTGAAATCGACGCGAACATCAAGCTCCTGAAGGACGACCTGGATGCAGTGGCCAGCCAGGCTAAGGCCGTCCTCCGGCGCGAGGAGGCCCGGCTTGCCGCGCAGAGTTCAAAATGACGCGTCTACCCCATGATACACTGGGCATCGCCCTAGGCAGCAGTGTGTCGGCGTCGAGCATCGCTGCTCACCGGAACTTTTGGTTCGCCCTCAATGAGGACCGCCCGCTGTTCTTTTTCGCTGGCCTGTGGACGCGCTGGAGTGGCGTGCGCAAAGTCAGGGAAGGCCCCGGCGATCACGAGGTGTATGGCTTCCTGACGACCAAGCCTAATGCCTCATTGCGCCCGTCCATGAGAAGGCCATGCCGGTGAACCTCACGACGCAAGAGGAGACGGAGACGTGGCTGACAGCGCCGTGGTCGGAAGCGGCTACAGCGTACCGCCCCGGACGAGGCCCTTGTAATTGTCGAGAAGCCGGCCACGCAACTCAAGGTTCCGCCGCAGCAGGGGCACCGTCGTGGGCACCAGCCTGCTAAGTCATTCCTAAAAGATATGCAAACTCAGCTACTTAGGGGATTAGTTCTGAACTGGCGGAGAGAGCGGGATTCGAACCCGCGTTACGGTTTCCCGTAAACACACTTTCCAGGCGTGCGCCTTCAACCACTCGGCCACCTCTCCGTCTTTAGCATTTTCGACGCGGCCGGTTTCGCCGCGCGGGTTGGGGAGATGCATCTCCTTTGGGATTCCGGACCGGAATTCCGGCCGTGGGCGCCGTCAACCAGCGGATACCCTTTCCCCGCACCTGAGCCGTCAAAGCAACAGGCGCGGGGCTCATCTAGTCGATCCGGTGGCGAATGCCAAGACACTCTATTCGCTTTGCCGGATAGGGATGCTCAGCCCATGCCGCCGGGGCACCTTGGGGAGTTGTCGAAACGATCGGCGGAGGGCGCCTGCCGTCCAGCGGGCCACCGGTTCCGCCGAACCGGCGGTCGCGGGTTCAACTTCGCGTGTCGCGATTGCAGGCGAAGCAAGTAGATCCTATTTAACAGTCCGACACGACATTCTGATAAACTCCTGGCTGATAAACTCCTGGGGAGGAAGGGTCCGGATGTTCCGCTTTGTCTTTCGTCTCGCTGCAATGGTCGCGCTTTCGGTTTCGGTCATCATGGCCGTGCTCGACGCGACCCGCTCGGTGGCGGCTTCGGCGCTGGTGATGACCCCGCTCAATACCAGCTGGCTCGCGGTCTCGCCTGATACGCGCAGCGCCTTCGAAAGCTTCGTGCGCGACAAGGTCAATCCGTTGCTGTGGGACGGCGCCATCGCCTGGGTGCTCAACCAGCCCGGCTTCGCCGTGTTCGCGGTGCTGGCGTTCATTCTTTACGCCATCGGCTACAGGCGGCAGCGCCCCAGCGGGCGGTTCGCCGCGACCTGATATTTCCAGCCTGACCCGATGTTCCCGTGCCGGGGAAGGCTCAACCAAGAAGAAAAGGAAACCGCACTATGTTTCTCAGCGACATGCTGAACAAGAAGCTCAACCTGCCGAAGCCCTCCGAGGCGCTGCCCGGCCGCGACCGACCGATCCCGACCGCATCGAAGCACTTTGTCTCGAACAGACCGCTCAAGGGTCCTTATCCCGAAGGGATGGAAACGGCGATGTTCGGGCTGGGTTGCTTCTGGGGCGCCGAGCGCCTGTTCTGGCAGGTCGATGGCGTCTGGGTCACGGCGGCCGGCTACGCAGGCGGCGTCACGCCCAACCCGACCTATCAGGAAACCTGCACCGGGCTCACCGGCCATGCCGAAGTCGTGCTCGTCGTCTACGATCCGAAGATCGTGTCCTATGCCGAGCTTTTGAAGCTGTTCTGGGAAAGCCACGACCCGACGCAAGGCATGCGCCAGGGCAATGATGTCGGCACCACCTACCGCTCGGCGATCTATACGTTCAATGACGCGCAACACCAGGCGGCGCTCGCCTCGCGCGATGCCTACGAAGCTTCGCTGCGCGGTGCCGGACGCGGCAAGATCACCACTGAGATCGCGCCGGCGCCAGAATTCTACTTCGCCGAGGAAGACCACCAGCAATATCTGGCGAAGAACCCCTACGGCTATTGCGGCCTGCAGGGAACCGGCGTCTCCTGCGCCATTCCGGCCGCGGTCTCCGCCTGATCTTGCGCCCCTGACGCAAGGAATATGCTGTGGCGCCGCGATGCGGCGCCATGCTTTTCCAAAGGGTCAAAATTCCACGTGAATTTTGTTTCGGGCCGTGCCAGATTGGCCCGAAGCGGGAGGAAGACACTCCTGCCTGACGCCGTATGCCTGCCGGAGAACCGGGCCGGCATGCGGTGCATAATGGACAAATAACCGACAGGGGTGTGGATCACATGAAACGTATCGTTCTCGGCCTTATGGCCGCAGCTGCAATGGTTCTTCCGGCCTTCGCCGCGGATATTCAACCCGCGATCCTCTACGATCTCGGCGGCAAGTTCGACAAGTCGTTCAACGAGGCGTCCTTCCACGGCGCCGAAAAGTTCAAGACCGAGACCGGCATCCCCTATGTGGAATTCGAGGTCAGCAACGCCACCCAGCGCGAGCAGGCGCTGCGCCGCTTCGCCGAGGACGGCCGCAATCCGATCGTCATGGCGGGCTTTTCCTGGGCTGACGCGCTGGACAAGATCGCCACCGAGTTCCCCGACACCAAATTCGCCATCATCGACATGGTCGTCGACAAGCCCAATGTCCGCTCCCTGGTCTACAAGGAGCAGGAAGGCTCCTATCTCGTCGGCGTGATGGCGGCGATGGCTTCCAAGACCAAGAAGGTCGGCTTCGTCGGCGGCATGGACATTCCGCTGATCCGCAGGTTTGGCTGCGGCTATGTCGGCGGCGCCAAGGCGGCCGGCGCCACCGACGTCATCCAGAACATGACCGGCGATACGCCGGCAGCCTGGAACGATCCGGCCAAGGGCGGCGAGATCGCCAAGACGCAGATCGACCAGGGCGCCGACGTGGTCTACGCAGCGGCAGGCGGCACCGGTGTCGGTGTGCTGCAGGCAGCGGCCGACGCCGGCAAGCTCGGCATCGGCGTCGATTCCAACCAGAACGGCCTGCAGCCCGGCAAGGTGCTGACCTCCATGGTCAAGCGCGTCGACGTTGCCGTCTACAACACCTTCATGGATGCCAAGGACGGCAAGTTCACGGCCGGCGTCAACGATCTCGGCCTCAAGGAAGGCGGCGTCGACTACGCCATGGACGATAACAACAAGGCACTTGTCGACGATGCGATGAAGGCAGCGGTCGAAAAGGCCAAGGCCGACATCATCGCCGGCACCATCAAGGTGCACGACTACATGTCGGACAATGCCTGCCCGTATTGATTTGATTGCCCTTATTGATCGACTAGCACTGCTGAATTGACGCGCCGCCGGGTCAAAGCCCGGCGGTTTGCATTGTCAGCCGCTCACCAGTGCGGCGGCTTGGTTACCGGCACGTCGGGTGCGGCCTGTTCCTCCAGCGCTAGGAAGCGCTCGGCCAGCGCATCGAGCTTGCGCTGCATGCGCTCGATCACCTTCCACTGTTCGGCGATCTGGCCGGACAGGTCCTCGATGGTCTTCTCCTGCTCGGCGGCGCGGATTTCCAGCGTCGTCAGCCGGTCGTCGGGCATGGTCATTTGAAATCCTCGATCAGGCGATTGTGCAGGCTGCGGCTACGTTGGAAATTGACAAGCATGGCGGGATTTGTCGAGAGTGAACCCTGCTCCGGCCAATTGGCACAGACCCAATTGGCACAGACTGGGCGTCATGCTAGGCGTTTGACCAAGCGGTAAAAAAATAACAGTGGGAACAGGCTGCATGGCGCAAGCCGCAATCGAGCTGATCGGCATCGACAAGAGCTTTGGCGCCGTGCGCGCCAACCGCGACATCAATCTGGAGATCATGCGCGGCACCATCCATGGCATCGTCGGCGAAAACGGCGCCGGCAAGTCGACGCTGATGTCGATCCTCTACGGTTTCTATCAGGCCGATTCCGGCGAAATCCGTGTCGGCGGCCAGCCGGCATCGATCAAGACACCCAATGATGCGATCGCGCTCGGCATCGGCATGGTGCATCAGCATTTCATGCTGGTCGACAATTTCTCGGTGCTGGAAAACGTCATCCTCGGCGCCGAAAGCGATGCGCTGCTGAAGAAGAGCATCGCCAAGGCGCGTTCCGAGCTGGAGCGGCTCGAGCGCGAATACGGGCTCGAAGTCGATCCAGACGCGATCATCGAGGAGTTGCCGGTCGGCCTGCAGCAACGCGTCGAAATCCTCAAGGCGCTCTATCGCGGCGCCGAGATCCTGATCCTCGACGAACCGACCGGCGTGCTCACGCCGGCCGAGGCCGACCACCTGTTCCGTATCCTCAGGCAGTTGAAGGAGCAGGGCAAGACGATCGTGCTGATCACCCACAAACTGCGCGAGATCATGGCGATCACCGACACGGTCTCGGTGATGCGCCAGGGCACGATGGTGGCGACACGCGAAACCAGGAAGACCACGGTCGAGGAGTTGGCCGAGCTGATGGTCGGCCGGCGCGTGCTGCTGCGCGTCGAGAAGGGCGAGGCGAAGGCCGGCGGCGTCAAGCTCGCGGTCAAGAACCTGAGGGTCAAGGATTCCCGCGGCGTCACCATGGTCGACGACGTCTCCTTCGACGTACACGCCGGCGAGATCGTCGGCATTGCCGGCGTCGCCGGCAACGGACAATCCGAACTGCTCGAGGCGATTTCCGGCATCAGGCATGCCGTGTCGGGCTCGGTTATGCTGGACGGAAAGCCGATCGACCTGACCGGCGCCGCCGACCCTGGCGAGCTGCGCGAGCGCGGCCTTGCCCATGTGCCGGAGGACCGCCACCATGTCGGCTTGGTGTTGGCCTTCGAGGAGAACGAGAATTCGATCCTCGGCTACCAGGACGACGAGCGCTATCTGAAGGGGCCGTTCCTCGACATCGACGCCATCCGTAACGATGCCAGGGACAAGATCGTCAAATACGACATCCGCCCGGCCGACTGCCGCCTCAAGACCGCCAATTTCTCCGGCGGCAACCAGCAGAAGATCGTGCTGGCGCGGGAAATGGAGCAGGATCCCGGCGTGTTGATCGTCGGCCAGCCGACGCGCGGCGTCGATGTCGGCGCCATCGAATTCATCCACAAGCGCCTCATCGCGATGCGCGACCAGGGCAAAGCGGTGCTGGTGGTTTCGGTCGAGCTCGACGAGATCCGTTCGCTTTCCGACCGCATTCTGGTGATGTTTGCCGGCCGCATCGTCGGCGAGCGCGGCCCCGACGCGACCGAGGGCGAACTCGGTCTGCTGATGGCCGGCGTCGAGCACCGGGAGGCGGCCGAGTGAGCACTCCCTATGCCAAGCTGCCGGCCTGGGCCGATTACGTGCTGATCCCGCTGATCAATCTGTTCGTCGCCTTCGTCGTTGCCGGCTTCGTCGTCATATTGGTTGGCGAGAACCCGCTGCGCGCAGCCGTCGTCCTGGTCGAGGGCGCCTTCGGTCGCGGCCAAGGCATCGCGTTCACGCTTTTCTATGCCACCACCTTCATCTTCAGCGGGCTTTCGGTGGCGGTTGCGGCGCATTGCGGCCTGTTCAACATCGGTGGCGAGGGCCAGGGCTATATCGCCGGTCTCGGCATCGGCATCGTTTGCCTGGCCTTCGACAGCGTGCTGCCCTGGTGGCTGACCTTCCCGATTGCCATTGTCGCCGCAGCGGCGATGGGCGCGCTGTGGGCGCTGATCCCGGCCTATCTGCAGGCCAAGCGCGGCTCGCACATCGTCATCACCACCATCATGTTCAATTTCATCGCCGCCAGCGTCATGGTCTATGCGCTGGTGGGCATGCTGAAGCCGCCCGGCTCGATGGCGCCGCAGACGCGCACCTTCCTCGAAGGCGCACAATTGCCGAAGCTCAACTGGATCATCGAATTGTTCGGCGCCAAAATCCGTTCGGCGCCGTTCAACGTCAGCTCGCTGCTGGCGCTGGCCATGGCCTTTCTCGTGTGGGTGCTGATCTGGCGCACCAAGCTGGGCTACGAGATGCGCACCTATGGCCATAGCCCGAAAGCGGCGCGCTATGCCGGCATTTCGGAGATCCGCATCATCATCATCGCGATGATGATCTCGGGCGCGCTGGCCGGCATGATGGCGCTCAACCCGACGATGGGCGACCAGCACAATGTCGCACTCGAATTCGTTTCGGGCGCCGGTTTCGTCGGCATCGCAGTGGCGTTGATGGGCCGCCTGCACCCGGTCGGCATCGTGCTTGCCGCAATACTGTTCGGCATGCTCTACCAGGGCGGCGCCGAGCTCGCCTTCGAGATGCCGGCGATCAGCCGCGACATGATCGTCATCATCCAGGGCCTCGTCATCCTGTTCGCCGGCGCGCTCGAGCATATGTTCCGGCCCTACGTCCAGGCGCTGTTCGCCTCGCTCAGCCCGAGATCGGTTGGTATGGAAGCGGTCAAGGGGAAGGGTGCCTGAGATGGATTTCTTCAATGCCATCGTGCAGGTCCTGGACTCGACCATCCGCCTGTCGGTTCCCTTGCTGCTCGCCTGCCTCGCCGGCCTCTATTCGGAGCGCGCCGGCGTCTTCGACATCGGGCTCGAGGGCAAGATGCTTGTCGGCGCCTTCGCCGGAGCCGCCGCCGCCTCGGTCTTCCACTCGGCCTATCTCGGGCTCGGCATGGCCATCCTCATCTCGGTTGCCTTCGCGCTGATCCACGGCTTTGCCTCGATCACCCATCGCGGCAACCAGATCGTTTCCGGCGTCGCGATCAATTTCATTGCGGCCGGATCGACGATCGTGCTCGGCCAGGCCTGGTTCCAGCAAGGCGGGCGCACGCCAGCGCTGGCCGCCGGCGAGCGCTTCGAGGCAATCATCTGGCCGGGCGCGGATGCGCTCAGGAGCGTTCCGATCCTCGGGCCGATCTATTCGGAACTCATCTCCGGCCACTCCGTGCTGGTCTATCTCGCCTTCCTGGCCGTGCCGTTCACCTGGTGGGTGCTGTTTCGCACCCGCTTCGGCTTGCGCCTGCGCGCCGTCGGCGAGAACCCGGCCGCGGTCGATACCGCCGGAATATCCGTCGCCTGGCTGCGCTACCGGGCGCTGATCTGCACCGGCGTGCTCACCGGCATTGCCGGCGCCTATCTGTCGATGGTGCAGAATGGCGGCTTCGTGAAGGACATGACCGCCGGCAAGGGCTACATCGCGCTGGCCGCGCTGATCTTCGCCAAATGGAAACCGGTCAACGCCATGTTCGCCTGCCTGCTGTTCGGCTTCCTCGACGCGGCGTCGATCCGCCTGCAAGGCACGCCGCTGCCGCTGATCGGCAAGGTGCCGGTGCAATTCATGCAGGCGCTGCCCTATGTGCTGACCGTCATCCTGCTTGCCGGCTTCATCGGCAAGGCAATCCCGCCGCGCGCCGGCGGCGTGCCGTATGTCAAGGAACGCTGATTTATCATGGCTCGTGATCTGTTCGAAGCGGCGAAAGCCGCCATGGCCAAGGCCTATGCGCCCTATTCGAAATTTCCGGTCGGCGCGGCGTTGCGCACCGAGGACGGCCGTGTCTTCACCGGCGCCAATGTCGAGATCGCGTCCTATCCAGAGGGCTGGTGCGCTGAAACCACCGCGCTTGCCAACTACATCATGGGCGGCGGCGGCAAGATCACGGAAGTCGCCGTGATCGCCGAACGCGTGGCAAAATGCTCGCCCTGCGGCGGCTGTCGGCAGCGGCTGGCGGAATTCTGCCGGCCGGAAACGAAGTTCTATCTCTGCGACGATGGCGGCGTGGTCGAGACCGTGACCATGGGCGAGTTGCTGCCATACGGATTCCAGGGCGATGTGTTGAAATGAAGGAAGCGCTCGATCACCTCGTCGAAAGGCTGGACGGGCTGGCGCCGACCACTGCTTTGGTTCTGGGCTCAGGGCTTGGCGGGCTTGTCGACAAGGTCGAAGATGCGGTGCGCATTTCCTACGCCGACTTGCCAGGCTTCCCGAGAAGCGGCGTCAGCGGCCATGCCGGCGAGGTGGTGGCGGGGCTCTTTGCCGGCACGCCGGTGCTGATGCTGTCCGGCCGCGCGCATTATTACGAGCACGGCAACGCAGCGGCAATGCGGCCGGCACTCGAGGTGCTCGCCGGCCTCGGCATCTCCAAACTGATCCTCACCAACGCCGCCGGTTCGGTCGATCCCGGGATGGGCCCGGGCTCGGTGATGCTGATCACCGACCACATCAATTTCTCGGGCTCCAACCCGCTGATCGGCGAACCGAGCGACCGCCGTTTCGTCGGCCTGACCGAAGCCTACGACGCCGGTCTCCGCTTCGCCATCGAGCAGGCGGCGAAGGCCACCGGTACCAGGCTGCACAAGGGCGTCTATATGTGGTTCTCCGGCCCATGCTTCGAGACGCCCGCCGAGATCCGCATGGCGCGCGTCATGGGCGCCAACGCGGTCGGCATGTCGACGGTGCCGGAGGTCATTCTCGCCCGCTTCCTCGGGCTGCGCGTCGCCGCCTGTTCGGTCGTGACCAACCTTGCCGCTGGCATGACCGGAGCCGAGCTGTCGCACCAGGAGACCAAGGACATGGCGCCGGTCGGCGGGGCGCGGCTGGCGACCATCCTGCAGCGTGTTTTTCAGGACGGGCTTCCGGAGCACAGGATCGACGCCTGATGCTTCCCCAGGAAATCATCCGCCGCAAGCGCGATGGCCAGAAGCTCTCGGCTGAGGAGATCGCGTTCTTCATCGAGGGCCTGACCGCCGGCACCGTCACCGACGCGCAGGTCGGCGCCTTCGCCATGGCGGTATTCTTCAACGGCATGAGCCGCGACGAGGCGGTGGCGCTGACAATGGCGATGCGCGATTCCGGCGATGTGCTCGACTGGTCGGATCTGCCCGGCCCGGTCACCGACAAGCATTCGACGGGCGGCGTCGGCGACAATGTCTCCTTGATGCTGGCGCCGATCGTCGCTGCCTGCGGCGCCTATGTGCCGATGATTTCCGGCAGGGGTCTGGGCCATACCGGCGGCACGCTGGACAAGATGGATGCCATCCCCGGTTATATCAGCCAGCCGGACATTGCACGCTTCCGCAAGACGGTGCTCGAAACCGGCTGCGCCATCATCGGCCAGACCGCCGATCTCGCACCCGCCGACGCCAGGCTCTACGCCATCCGCGATGTGACGGGAACAGTGGAATCGGTGCCGCTGATCACCGCCTCGATCCTATCGAAGAAGCTGGCCGCCGGTCTCAATTCGCTAGTGCTGGACGTCAAGGTCGGCAACGGCGCCTTCATGGAGAAATCGCGCGATGCAACCGCGCTGGCCAACAGCCTGGTCGACGTCGCCAATGGCGCCGGCCTTAAGGCCTCGGCGCTGGTCACCGGCATGAACGAGCCGCTGGCATCCGCTGCCGGCAATGCGGTCGAGGTGCGCAACGCCGTCGATTTTCTCACCGGCCGCTTTCGCGACCGGCGGCTGGAGGACGTGACGCTGGCGCTGGCCGCCGAGATGCTGCAATCGGCAGGCCTGGTGTCGTCCAACCAGAACGGCCTGCGCCGCGCCGCCGAGACGCTGGCCGGCGGCCGCGCCGCTGCCATCTTCGCCCGCATGGTGGCGGCACTTGGCGGTCCCGCCGACTTCATCGAAAATCCGGAAAAATATCTGCCGAAAACGGCAACGGAATTTGCCGTCAAGGCGAGCGCGAACGGCTTTGTCACCGGCATCGCGACCCGCGAGATCGGGCTTGCGGTGGTCGGGCTTGGCGGCGGGCGGACGCGGCCCGACGACAGGATCGATCACGCCGTCGGCATCACCAGGCTGTTGCCGGTCGGCGCTGAAGTGCGGACCGGCGAAGCGCTGGCGCTGGTCCATGCCCGCAATACCGGGGATGCCGAAGCGGCCGCCGCCGCCGTGCTTTCGGCCTATACGATCGGCACTTCCAAACCGGCCACGGAGAAAACCGTCATCCGGCGGATCCTGCCGCGCGGGTGATCACTGAACCAGCAGCAGCGTGCCGTCTTCGACCTGGTATCTTTCAAGCCGCTGCAGAAAGCTCATGCCGATCAGATTGGTGTGCAGCGCCCTGTCGTCGAGCACGACGGCCTCGACGCCCTCGACGGCGATCTTGCCGATCTGCAGGCGGTCGATCGTCACCACGGCGGCCTTGATCGCGCCGTTGGCGGTGTTGACCTGATGGCTGAAGTCCGACGAATTGAGCGAGATGCCGATCCTGCGCGCTGTCGAGCTGTTGATGGCGACGAGCGTTGCGCCGGTATCGATCATGCCGTCGATCTGGCGGCCGTTCAACTTGAAGACGGACATGAAATGCCCGCGCGCGTCCGCGGTGACGACGACCTTGCGGCCGAGCGGCTGCGGCGTCGCCGGCCTGTCCGGAACGGCGGCGAGGTTCAGGTCGGTTTGTGTGTCGGCCGGCTTGGTTCCGACGGCGGATTTCAACAGCCGCTCGATTACCTGTGGATTCGACTGATAGACGATCGGCAGCGATGCCGACGTTCCGGCAAACACGCCAAGGATGAGAAGCTTGCGCAGCATGGACCGGCCTTTGTGGTTGCCGATCCTTAGTCCGACATGGTGTTTGCCGCTTTAACGAATGCGGAAACCAGCCGTTTGGGTAAACAATCGGTAAACGGATCTATTTGGTGCCGTACATGCGGTCGCCGGCATCGCCGAGACCGGGCATGATGTAGCCCTTCTCGTTGAGTTGGCGGTCGATGGAAGCGGTGAAGACCGGAACATCGGGATGCGCCTGGGTAAATCGCTCGAGGCCCTCTGGTGCCGCCAACAGGCAGAGAAAGCGGATGTTGGTAGCACCGCGGCCTTTCAGCTTGTCGATCGCCGCGATCGCCGAATTGGCGGTCGCCAGCATCGGGTCGACGACGATCACCAGCCGGTCGGCGAGGTCGCCCGGCGCCTTGAAGAAATACTCGACCGCTTCCAGCGTCTCATGGTCGCGGTAGAGGCCGATATGGGCGACACGCGCCGCCGGCACCAGATCGAGCAGGCCTTCAAGCAAGCCGTTGCCGGCGCGCAGCACCGAGGCGAAGACCAGTTTCTTGCCCTCCAGCATCGGCGCCTCCATCGTCTCGATCGGCGTTTCGATCGTCGTCGTCGTCAGTTCGAGGTTGCGGGTGACCTCGTAGCCGAGCAATAGCGAGATCTCGCGCAGCAGCCGCCGGAAACCGGCCGTCGAGGTTTCCTTCTTGCGCATGATGGTCAGCTTGTGCTGGACAAGCGGATGGTCGACGACGGTGACGCCCTTCATGGTGTTCTCCGAACTGCGCAGGTGAATAGTGGATGGTGAATGGTGAATAGTGAATAGTGAACTGGTTTGCGAGTCCTTGGTTGCGCGGAAAAACTCGCGGTTGATGGACCGAAGCGCCGGGTGAACCATTCACCATTCACCATTCACCTGCCCTTGGCGCCGAGCCTGCCCAGCAGCGCCGCCCTGGTCTTCCTGTCGACGAAGGCTGCCTCGATGGCCGTCCTGGTGACGGCGGTGAGCGCCTTGTCATCCATGGCAAAATGCTCGGCGGCGATGTCGTATTCGCGTTTCAGCGAGGTCCAGAAATAGGGCGGGTCATCGGAGTTGAGCGTCACCTTGCAGCCCGCCGCGCGCAAGGCGGGAAAGGGATGGTCGGCGAAGCTGTCGAAGATTTTCAGGGCGATATTGGAGCCGGGGCAGCATTCGAGCACGACGCCTTCGTCGGCGATGCGCCGCACAAGCTCGGGGTTCTCGATGGCGCGCACGCCATGGCCGATGCGAGACGGGCGGATGTGGTCGAGTGCCGCCTCGACGCTTTCCCAGCCCAACAACTCGCCGGCATGAACGGTGATGCCGAGGCCGGCCTCGCGGGCGATCTCGAAGGCCCTGACATAGTCTTCCAGGTCGCCTATCCGCTCGTCGCCGGCGACGCCGAAGCCGGTGACCAGCGGATGTCCGCTGCGGGCGGCGAAACGTGCCGCCCGCTCGATCGATTCGACGCCGAAATTGCGCACGCCGGTGACGATCATGCGGCCTTCGATGCCGGTCTTTGCCTTGGCGCGGGCCATGCCTTCGCCGAGCGCGTCGGTATAGGCCTTCGGCGACAGCCCGGCCTTGCTGGCGTGGTCGGGCGAGGTGAAAACCTCGGAATAGATGGCGCCGTCTCGGGCAAGGCTGGTCAGGTAATGATCGGCCAGCCGCGCATAGTCTTCTTCGGTGCGGAACAGGTTGGACGAGAAGTCGTAGGCGGCGAGGAAAGAGGTGAAATCGTGCCAGACGAAGGAGCCGTCCTGGATGTAGGGCGAGGCATCCTTGCCGTATTTCTCAGCCTGGCGGAGGACGAGTTCAGGCGCCGCTGCCCCTTCGATGTGGCAGTGCAGTTCTGCTTTCAAAGGCATTCGATTATCCCGTCAGGCTTTTTCTTATGACGCAAGTTCTTGCCGGAAAACCGTGTGACACTTTTCCGGAACCTGCCTTCGAAGCGCGGCCGAACACCGCGCCTTAAACAATAGCGCCCGCACCATCGATCGGCTATGGTCCCGCCGATTTTATGGCGGATCAAAACGATGTCGGTTGAAAGAACCACTGCTGCGGGCGGTATGGAAACCTCCTATGGTTTCAAGCGGGTAGGACCAGGCGACAAGCAGTCCCTGGTCAATGATGTTTTCCACAAGGTGGCGAACCGCTACGACCTGATGAACGACCTGATGTCGGCCGGGTTGCATCGGTTGTGGAAGGACGCCATGGTCGCCTGGCTCAATCCACCGAAGCGGCCGGGCTGGAGCGTTCTCGACGTTGCCGGCGGCACCGGCGACGTCGCCTTCCGCATCGTCGAGGCGAGCGGCAGGCACGCTCATGCAACGGTTCTCGATATCAACGGCTCGATGCTCGCCGTCGGCCGCGACCGGGCCGAGAAAAAGGGCCTGTCGGCAAATACCGATTTCGTCGAAGCCAATGCCGAGGAATTGCCTTTTGCCGACGCTACTTTCGATGCCTACACCATTGCTTTCGGCATCCGCAACGTGCCGCGCATCGATGTGGCGCTTGCCGAAACCTATCGAGTGCTGAAGCCTGGCGGGCGCTTTCTCTGCCTTGAATTTTCCGAGGTCGAGATGCCGCTGCTCGACAAGGTCTATGAAGCATGGTCGTTCAACGCCATCCCGTGGATCGGCAAGGTGGTGACCGGCGATGGCGAGCCATATTCCTATCTGGTCGAATCGATCCGCAAATTTCCCAATCAGCAGAATTTCGCGGCGATGATTTCGCGCGCGGGCTTCGACCGCGCCTCATTCCGCAATTATTCCGGCGGCATCGCCGCGCTTCATTCGGGCTGGAAGCTTTGAGGCTGGCCCGCATTTTCATAGCCCGACGTGCCTTTCGCCAGTTCAGGAAACCGGCAGGGCGAAGCCAGCCATGAGCAGCATCGGCGCTGGTTTCAGGCTCGTGCGGGCCGGCTGGGTGCTGGTCCGCGAAGGCGTCATCGCGGCTTTGCCTGGCGACGAACTCTTCGGCCTGCCGAAATTCGGCTGGCGCATGGCCCGGCTGTTCACCCGCCGGCGCGCGCTTGCCTATGAGCGCGGCGACAGGCTGGCCAAGGCGGTCGTGCGGCTCGGCCCGTCCTACGTCAAGCTCGGCCAGTTCCTGGCGACACGGCCAGACGTCGTCGGCAACGATATCGCGCTTGATCTCGCCATGCTGCAGGACAAGATGCAGACCTTTCCCAAGGCCGAGGCCATAGCGGCGATAGAAGCATCGCTCGGACGCAAGGTCGGTGAGCTCTATGCCAGTTTTGGCGAGGCCGTCGCCGCCGCCTCGATCGCGCAGGTCCATACCGCCGAAACGATGCAGGACGGCGTCGTTAGGCGAGTGGCGGTGAAGGTCATCCGGCCGGGCGTGCGCCGCCGCTTCTTTCGCGATCTCGAGAGCTATTTCCTCGCCGCCCGGCTGCAGGAAAAGTACATCCCGTCGTCGCGCCGGCTGCGGCCGGTCGAGGTGACGGAGACGCTGGCCCAGACCACCAAGATCGAAATGGATTTGAGGTTGGAGGCGGCGGCTTTTTCGGAGCTCGGCGAGAACACCAAGGACGATCCCGGCTTTCGCGTGCCGTCGGTCGACTGGGAGCGCACCGGTCGTGACGTGCTGACCATGGAATGGGTCGACGGCATCAAGTTGAACGATATTGCCGGCCTCGCCGCCGCCGGCCACGACCTGAAGGCGATTGCCGCCAACCTGGTCCAGTCGTTCCTGCGCCATACGCTGCGTGACGGTTTCTTCCATGCCGACATGCATCCGGGCAACTTGTTCGTCGAGGCCGACGGCACCATCGTCGCTGTCGATCTCGGCATTGCCGGCCGGCTCGGCAGGAAGGAGCGCCGCTTCCTCGCCGAAATCCTCTACGGCTTCATCACGCGCGATTACCAGCGCGTCGCCGAGGTGCATTTCGAGGCCGGCTACGTGCCGCGCCAGCACAATGTCGCAGCCTTTGCCCAGGCGATCCGGGCGATCGGCGAACCGATCCACGGCCAGCCGGCTGAGACCATCTCGATGGCCAAGCTTTTGACGCTGCTGTTCGAGGTGACCGACCTCTTCGACATGGCGACGCGATCCGAGCTGGTGCTGCTGCAGAAGACCATGGTGGTCGTCGAAGGCGTCGCCCGCACCCTCGACCCGGCCTTCAACATGTGGAAGACGTCGGAACCTGTGGTGAGCGGCTGGATTACGCGCAATCTCGGCCCGCGCGCTTTGCTGGCCGATGCGCGCGACGGCGCCAACGCGCTGCTGGCGCTGGCCCGCCAGGCGCCGGACCTCGCTGCCCGCACCGAGCGGCTGTCGCGTGAGATCGACCTGATGGCCGAACACGGCCTGCGCTTCGACGAAAGGACCGCGCACGCGATCGGCAAGGCCGAGGCGCGCTACACCCGCTCCGGCCGGCTGGCGCTGTGGGTGATCGCGCTGACGCTGGTGTATATCGCCTGGAAGCTGCTCTAACGCCTTGTTGTCGATTGATTGCATTGCTATCATTGCCTTCGGCGATTTCGGGTAAAGTGCAATCACATGGCCAGCATCACGATCCGCAACCTTGATGACGAGGTCAAGGATATGCTGCGCCGATTGGCTGCGGAGAATGGCCGGTCAATGGAAGACCAGGCGCGGGTCATGATCCGCGCAGCGGTCGAAGGTCAACTCGGTTCGTCCGGCCGCATCGACCAGATCGAGAAAACGTTGCGCGAACTGACAAGCTTGCAGAATCCTGCAGCCCCGGTGGTCGCGGTCCCCAGCCAAGTCGCGCGAGGTGTCCTCTCCGGCAAGCGCATCCTGCTCATCATCGGCGGAGGCATCGCTGCCTACAAAGCGCTCGACCTGATCCGTCGGCTGCGCGAGCGTGGTGCTTCGGTGCGCGTGGTGATGACCGCGGCGGCGCAGGAATTCGTCACCACGCTGTCGGTCGGGGCGCTGTCGGCGGATCATGTCTTCACCGATTTGTTCGACCGCCAGGACGAGCACGATGTCGGCCACATCCGCCTGTCGCGCGAGGCCGACCTTATCGTCGTGGCGCCGGCCACCGCCGACCTGATGGCGAAGCTCGCCAACGGCCACGCCAATGATCTTGCCTCCACCGTGCTCATCGCCACCGACAAGCAGGTTTTAATGGCGCCCGCCATGAACCCGAAGATGTGGGCGCATCCGGCGACCCGGCGCAACCGCTCGACGTTGCAGAAGGACGGCATCGCATTTATCGGCCCGTCGAAGGGCGAGATGGCCGAGGGCAACGAGGCGGGCGAGGGCCGCATGGCCGAGCCGCTGGAGATCGTCGCCGCGATCGAGGCGCTGCTCGACAGCCGGCCAAAGCCGCTGGCGGGAAGAAAGATCATCGTCACTTCCGGACCGACACATGAACCGATCGACCCGGTGCGCTACATCGCCAACCGCTCGTCGGGCAAGCAGGGCCATGCGATCGCGGCGGCGCTGGCCAGGCTTGGCGCCGACGTGCGTCTCGTCTCCGGTCCGGTCGGCGTTGCCGATCCGGCCGGCGTCGCCACGCTGCATGTCGAAACTGCCGTCGAGATGAAGGATGCGGTCGAACAGCTGCTGCCGGCCGACGCGGCAGTGTTCGTCGCGGCTGTCGCCGACTGGCGCGCTCAAAGCTCGGCCGGGGAAAAGATCAAGAAGGTGGCGGGCGAGGGTCCGCCGGTGCTGCAGATGGTGGAAAATCCCGATATTCTTGCCGGTGTCGGGCATCACAAAAAGCGGCCGATGCTGGTGGTCGGTTTCGCCGCGGAGACGCAGGACCTGGTCAGGAATGCCGAGGCCAAGCTTGCGAAAAAGGGCGCCGATCTTATCGTCGCCAATGATGTCTCGCATGAAGGCGGTTCTCCGGGCGTGATGGGCGGCGACCGCAACCAGGTGCGGATCGTCTCAAAGGCGGGCGTCGAGGAATGGCCGGAGATGAGCAAGGACGAGGTGGCGACGCGGCTCGCGGCATTGATCGCTGAGCGGCTGACGACGGTCGTCGTCTAGTCAATCTCCCCCACGGAGATTGGCAGCTTCGCCGGCTTCGTGGCGCTCGCCCCCGAAATCCGCAAGGCGGCAAGGCATCCCAGGTTGCCGAGCGGAATAAAGGCGAGGAACAGCCAGGCGGCAACATTTGCCGCGGCCTCGCGGTTCAGGCCTTCAGAAAAGCCGCTGGCGTTGGCGATGATGCCGGTTAACGCGGCACCCACGGCATAGCCGATGCGCTGCATGGTCGGCACGGCGGCCGAGGCGATCGTCTGCTCGCCTTCCCGCGCCGATGCCACGATGACACGCGTGACGAACGGCCAGGCGATGCCGAAACCGCCGCCTTGCAGCAAAGCGCAAAGCAGGATCAACGGGATCGAGCCCGCCGGCACCGTATAGGCGAAACCGGCGACGCCCGTGGCGATCATCAGCGCACCGCCGACGATGATCAGCCGTTCGCGCTCCGGCGGCGCATTGGCGACGAGGATCGACAGGATCGACCAGGCGATCGATTCGGCGGCGATGATGTAGCCGGTGGTGAGGATCGGAATGCCGTGCAGGCTGGTCAGGAGCAGTGGCCCGTAGACCGCGAACGAGCAGGTCGCCATCGAAAATGCGGCGACCATGGTCATGCCCGCGCCGACCGGCGAGCGCCATGAGAACAGCCGCGACGGGAACAGGCGCGAGCGCGGCTTCAACGCGTCGATATGGATAAACAGCGCCAGGCCGATCAGGCCGAGGGTGAGGAGCAGCGACGAGCGCAGCAGGGCGATGTCGACGCCGGCGGTGGCGATCAGCACGACGCTGACGGCAAGGCAGCCAAGTGCTGCAAACGGGAAAGGCGGTGCTGAGCCGCCGGTCGCCTGCGGCCTTGTTGCTTCAGGCGTATCGAGCACGATGAAGCTTGCCAGGGCCATGGCCGTGCCGCCGAGGGTGAAGACGCCGAAGGCCCAGCGCCAGGACAGCAATTCGGTCATGACCGCGCCGAGCACCGGCCCGCTGAAGGCGGCGACACCCCAGATCGCCGACATGACGCCGAAAAGCTGCGGCCAGATCGCGCGGGCAAACAGCCGCTCGACCGAGACGAAGGCCAGCGACACCAGCGCGCCGCCGCCGAGCCCCTCGATCAGGCGGCCGCTGAGGAACAGCGGCATCGAAGGCGCGGTGGCGCAGACCAGCGCGCCGCCGGCATAGAGCATTGCGGCGACCATCATATTGGTACGCAGCGCGACATAGCTCACCAGCCGTCCGGCGGCCGCACCGGCAACGATGGCGCCGAGCTCGTAGATCGCCAGCGACCAGCCGACCAGTTGCACGCCGGCGAGTTCGCCGACCATGGCCGGCATGACCGTCGCCACCATCGTTTCGTTGGTGGCGTGCAGCAGGATGCCGAGGCTGATGAAGCAGAAGCGCGCCAGATCGCCGCTCGCCCACAGCGCGCGCCAGTCGACCCTGTTTGTACTTGTTTTGGTCATCCAGTCCCCCGAGCTTCCTTAGACGCCGGTCTAAAATATTGGAGCGTTCTTCACGTACAAATGAGCGCATGCCGCAGTATGGGGAGGGCTTCTAGGACCTCAACCGCAGTTGAGATCAAGCGGTTTTGAGCGCCGTTGACGTGGCAGATGTCAAAATTGTGCGATGGGGGACGATCACTATGCGTTGAGATTCTGGTCGGACCGAAGACAAGCAATATTGGATCGCCGCAATCTTCGGTCCACGGTAAACGGCATGAACACAGTTGCCATGCCGTGATCTTCGAGCGCTGCAACTTTGAACATCAGGGCGGCCCATCCTCTGCGGAGTGGGCCTGCCGGAATCCATGAGCTTTCGGCAGCTATTGGCAGGCCGACACCTACGCTCCCCGCCGCTCGGGGAGCCATGATACGCCGTTATTTGAACGAGTGGATCAGGTCCAGCGACGTGACGGCGACCGCCAGGTTGACGCCGGTCTGTGCCTGGACGCTGAGCGGCTGCAGCGAAAAGGCGCTGTCGAGGCCGCCGACGAGGAGATTGGCGCCGCCACCGGTGACCACGCTGGCCTCGGCATTCACGCCATAATAGCTGCCGGCAAGGTCGCCTTCATCGTGGTTGCGGGTCGCCGCCAGAACCGCCCATACCAGCTGACCCTGATGCGTCCGGCCAACATCGACGCCGAGCTTGGAAATCACCCCGGTATAGACTTCGGAGGGACCGCCACGATGCGGACGAAAGACACAGGAAACACCCTTGTTGGAGGTGACGAGATAGGCCGTGCCGCCGTCGATGGTGCAGTCGAGCACGCCGAGCTGGAGCTTGCTGGCGCTGGCGGGAGCGACAACGACGGTCGTCGCCAGAGCGGCGGCACAGGCGAGTTTCTTGATCATGGCAGGGTCCTTTCCAATGGCTTTGTACAAACGGCTGAGCACGCCGAGCGTTCCGCCGAAAACTTGGCGCCAGCAAGGCAAGGGTAAACGCAGGGTTGTCGGGGTGCGGAAAGGGCCGCCCGATAAACCGGCCCGATCAGCCGGCGCTGGTGCGGGCCAGGCCGTCCTTGGCCGGCTGGTAGGTCGGATTGAGGTGCACGGCCTCGCGGTAGGATTTCGCGGCCCTGACCTTGTCGCCGCGCCGCTCGTAGATCAGCGCCTGGTTGGACCACGCCTCGGCATTCTTGCCGTCGAGCTTGATGGCCATATTGAAGTCGGCGAAGGCATTGTCCTCGTCGTTCATGGCAAGGTAGGAGAGGCCGCGTCCGTTGTAAGGCTCGGAGGCGTCCGGCGCCAGCGAAATGGCAGTCGAGAAGTCCTCGATAGCAAAGGCGTGCTGGCCCTGACTCTGGTAGATCAGGCCGCGATTGTGATAGGCGCGCGCGTCGGTCGTGTCGAGCTGGATGGCCTTTTGGAAATCGTTGAAGGCTTCCTGGACCCGGCCCGCCCTGCGGTAGAGATTGCCGCGGCCGATATAGGCGGCGTCATAATTGGAATTGATCTGGATCGAGCGGTTGTAGTCGGCGAGCGCGCTCGCCTGGTCGCCGAGGAAGCGCTGGATGAGCGCGCGGTTCGAATAGGCCTGGTAAAAATTCGGATTGAGCTGGATGGCGGTGTCGAAGTCCTTCAGCGCCGCCTGGTACTGGCCGCCGCGGCCATAGGCCGAGCCGCGCACATTGTAGGCTTCCGGATCCTGGGGGTTGCGCTGGATCACCGCCGACAGCGAGGAGATGTTCTCGCTCGAGGCTTGCGCCTTGTCGATGTTGTTGAACTCGCCGGTCGGAACGCTCTGGCAGCTGGCAAGCGCCATCCCGGAAAGCAGGGCTGCCGTCAGGGCGAGGCCGCGCCACGCGGTTCTGCGCTCTACGGTGATTGCGTCCATGTCTGCCCTGTCCTCACTGCGCCGTCAGGTCCGTTCCCCCTCCGAACCGGCATCTCTCCCAACCGGTCCTCTCGGACCGGGTCGAACTCACAACAAAAAGGTGGCGGCGATTCCGCATCGCGCCACCTTGGATATCCTTGGAAAAGGACGAAAAATTGACGTCAGAACCGCGGCGGACGCGGAGCACCGGCACCGGCAGCACCGGCCGCGACCGGACGCGGCGTCATCGGCAGCAGGCCTTCGCGCTGGGCGCGCTTGCGGGCCAGCTTGCGGGCGCGCCGCACGGCTTCCGCCTTTTCACGGGCGCGCTTCTCGGACGGCTTCTCGTAATGTCCGCGCATCTTCATTTCGCGGAAGATGCCTTCGCGCTGCATCTTTTTCTTGAGCGCGCGAAGCGCCTGATCAACATTGTTGTCGCGGACGAGTACCTGCACGTGCAATCCTGTCTTTCGGTTTGAAATCAACAGGCAAGCGGCCATAGCCACAAGCCTCCGCGGCGCGTTACACCACGAATTGGGGCGGCTGATAGCAGAATCAAGGGGCGCTGTCCACAGCCGATTGAGAGACGGTGCCGACCCCGAAACGAAAAACCCGCCTCGGCGGCGGGTCTTCGGTGTAAATCAGTACCATACTCAAATTAGTAGCATAGCTGCCGGCACAAAGCAAGAACAAAATTCGCCTTGGGGTCAAATAGCGCCGCTACGCAATGGCCAGGTGGAGCTGCTCGAAACCCTCGAAGAACTCGCCGTAGTCGCAGGTTATCTCCTCGCCGGCGGCGATGTCGCGGGTCGCGGTGGCCCCGCCATATTGCGAAAAGTCGGTGTTCGGCTTGTCGGCGTGGTTCATGAAGCGGCCATTGTCGACCTCATAGACCATGAAGCCCGGCCGGTCCGGACTGGGATAGGCATATCTGTCGAGCAATTCCTTGAGGTGCGGCGGCGCCGTCTCGTATCTTTCGACCGGGATCAGCCGGTCAAAGTCCGGATCGAGACGCCAGATCTGCGCCCCCTTCCGGACCGGCTCGGCGGCGAACACGCCGACGCCTTCGATTGCGCTTGCAGCGATATAGGTCCTGATCAGTAGCATGTTTCCAACCCGTTTTCGAGGAGAAGACGGAATCGTCAAATCGCCGGAAAAAGCAAGACCGGTTTTTTTGACGTTGGCTTACGCGCCGATGGGCCGACCGCGAAACGCCTCACGTCCGGGTGATCGAGACGCCGCCGTCGGCGAACAGTGCCGTGCCGGTGGTGAAACTCGATGCATCGGAAGCCAGGTAAAGCGCCGAGCGGGCGATCTCCTCAGGCTCGGCGACGCGCTTCAAGGCATGCAGGTTTTCGACGAAGGCTCGTGATTCAGGTGTCTTGAATGTTGCCGAGGGCGTATCGGTGCCGCCCGGCAGCAACGCGTTGACCCGAACGCCCTTGGCGCCAAATTCGGCCGCCAGCACCTGCGTCAATCCGATCAGTCCGGCCTTGCTCGCCGCATAGCTGGTCATGCCGGGCATGCCGACCGTGTAGCCGACGAAGGTGGAGGTGAAGATAAGCGAGCCGCCGCCGCGATCGATCATCGCCGGCACCTGGTATTTCGCGCCGAGAAAGGCGCTGGTCAGATTGGTATCGAGCGTCTCGTGCCAGCCCTCCAGCGACAGCTCCGAAACCGGCCCCATCCTACCGACCGAGCCGGCATTGTTGAAGGCGATGTCGAGCCCGCCGAATTTCTCGACCGCCAGGTCGACCAGCGCTTTTGCGTAGGCTTCGTCGCGCACATCGCCGGCAAGGGCAATGGCCGTGCCGTCGGCGTCTTCGATTTCGGTGACCAGTGCATCGAGCTCCGCCTGACGACGGGCGGCGACGACGAGCCTGGCGCCTTCCTCCGCAAACACCTTGGCCGTGGTGCGGCCGATGCCGGAGCTGGCGCCGGTGACGATGGCAACCTTGTTGGCAAGCGCGAGCATTTTTTTGCATCCTTTTTCGCGCCGGCCCTTGCCGGCAATTGGATGCTTGGTCGCAAAATGGAGCGGCGCGAGCCACCCGAAACGTGCGAAGGGATCGGCGAAGATTTCTTGACGCCGGATGGGCAGCGGGTTACCAAGTCGCCATTCAACCTTGCGGGTGGACGCGCCGCCCATTTGCAATGACCCCCCAAGACATGATGAGCAAGTTGCTGGAGCCCGGCTACGAGGGCGACAGCGAGTTGACGTTCGCTCTTCAATCGGAGTTCAACAAGGGCTTTCCGCTCGAAAACCTTCGGCCGCTGCTGACATCCGACAACCTTTATACGCAGGCCGCGGCCGCGTACTTGGTGGCCGAAGCCAATTCCAAAATGAGTTACAAGATGAATTGCGTCGTCGCGGAGATCGCCGATCTGCTCGACAGTGAATCTTCGGGTATCCGGTTCGACGCGATCGAGGCGCTTCTGGGATGCACGACGCCGGCCGATGGAGCCGTTCTCGGTCGCCTCATGCTGCGGCTGGATGACGAACATGCCGGTGTGCGGTGGAGGGTCGTCCAGTTCATCTGCCTTGCGGAGCGCTGGCAGCTAAGGCTTGCGGTGGAAAATGCCGCTACCCTGCGCCCGGACTCGGCTTTCAAGACACTGGTCAATGCTTATGGTCAATATAACATGCCGAGCGCCAAGGACCTGCCACGGTTGCTCGCGAATCCGGATGCCGTGTTGCGGCGCTTTGCTGCGGCAGTGGCTATCAGGCCGCGCCAGGTGATTATCGAGCGCTTCGTGGCCATCGTGGAGCAGTCGGACGATGCGGAAATTCGTAAAATCGCCGCCGATTGCCGTGAGGGTTATTTGCGACCGATCTATGCAATCGAGCCGTCCGTCTTGAAGCGTGCTTCGTCTGAAACGTCAAAAGGCGAAACGCAGAACAGCGGCTGTTGAAGGCACGGCGCAAAACGGCAAGCGCCGTCGCAAACAGTGCAAGGCTGGCAGCGCGGTTTCGCTAGTGATACAGCTCGCGCGCCGGGGTTGGCTGATCTGCCCGGCCGCCATTTGCGAGGCCTGCAACGTTGAAGAAATACTCGGTATTCGCCATCGCCCGCGAGGCCATGCGCGGCCACAAGGGTTGGGAGGAACAGTGGTCCTCGCCGGAGCCGAAGAAGGAATACGACGTCATCATCGTCGGCGCCGGCGGCCACGGCCTGGCCACAGCCTATTACCTCGCTACCGTGCACGGCATCACCAACGTCGCGGTATTGGAAAAAGGCTGGCTCGGCGGCGGCAATACCGGCCGCAACACCACCATCATCCGCTCGAACTATCTCTATGACGAGAGCGCCGGCATCTACGACCATGCGCTGAAGCTTTGGGACGGGCTCAGCCAGGAGCTCAACTACAACGTCATGTATTCGCCGCGCGGCGTCATGATGCTCGCCCACAACATCCACGACATCCAGGTGCTGAAGCGGCACGTCCACGCCAACCGGCTGAACGGCATCGACAATGAATGGCTGACGCCGGAACAGGCCAAGGAATTCTGCCCGCCGCTCAACATTTCGCGCGATGCCCGCTACCCGGTGATGGGTGCTGCCCTGCAACGCCGCGGCGGCACGGCGCGCCACGATGCGGTCGCCTGGGGCTATGCGCGCGGTGCCTCGGCGCGCGGCGTCCACATCATCCAGAATTGCGAGGTCACCGGCGTCAAGCGGGCGCCGAACGGCGCCGTCACCGGTGTCGAGACGACGCGCGGCTTCATCGGCGCCAGGAAGGTCGGCGTGGTCGCCGCCGGGCACTCATCGGTGATCATGAACATGGCCGGCGTGCGCATGCCGCTGGAAAGCTATCCGCTGCAGGCGCTGGTGTCGGAGCCGGTCAAGCCGGTGGTGCCCTGCGTCGTCATGTCGAACACCGTGCATGCCTATATCTCGCAGTCCGACAAGGGCGAGCTGGTCATCGGCGCCGGCACCGACCAGTATGTCTCCTATTCGCAGACGGGCGGGCTGCACATCCTGCAGCATACGCTCGACGCCATCTGCGAGATGTTCCCGATCTTCACGCGCATGAAGATGCTGCGCTCGTGGGGCGGCATCGTCGACGTGACGCCCGACCGTTCGCCGATCCTGGCCAAGACGCCGGTGCCCGGTCTCTATGTCAATTGCGGCTGGGGTACGGGCGGCTTCAAGGCGACGCCGGGTTCGGGCCACGTCTTTGCCCATACGATCGCCAGGGACGATCCGCACCCGATCAACGCGCCCTTCACCATCGAGCGCTTCCGCACCGGCCGGCTGATCGACGAGGCGGCAGCGGCAGCGGTGGCGCACTGATGATGACCGAGATGGCTGTCGCCATGCCGCTGATGCTCGCCGGCGAGCAAGGCCTGTTTCATATCCCCACGCCAGAGGAGGTGCGCCTGCAGCCCATCAGCCGCGCCGGCAATGAAGCGGATTGGCCGTTTTCCGTCGACGAGGGTGTACTCGCCTGCGCCTGGAGCGCCGGTCAGAGAGTGGTCACCTTTATGGAGAACCGGCCAGCCGATCTCGAGGAAGGCGAAAAATTCGAGCGGCGCTACGTCATCGTGACGACCGAACCGATGACGCTTTCGGTCGGCAATATGGCGTATCGCGACCTTTTCCGCCCGGTAGCCAGCATCGAGGAGCGCATCCGGCTGGTCGCCCCTTTCATGGCCCTGGGTCTGCGGCTTTGCAATCAACCGGCCGGCACCCATGTCGGCCCCGGCGAATTGTAGGAACGAACAGAATGCTTCTCATCCGCTGCCCCTATTGCGAGGAAGAGCGTCCGGAGCTCGAATTCCGCAACGCCGGCGAGGCGCATATTGCGCGTTCCCCAAACATCGCCGGTGAGAGCGACGACGATTTCGAAAAGTTCTTCTTCATCCGCTCCAATCCCAAGGGGATCATCTATGAGCGCTGGCGGCACATGCATGGCTGCGCGCGGTTCTTCAACGCCGTGCGCGACACCGTCAGCGACAGGTTCCTGATGACTTACAAGGCCGGCGAACCGAAGCCCACGAAGCTGCCGGGAGCCGCCAAATGAGCGCCATGTTCCGCATTGCCGGCGCTGGGCGGCTCAAGCAGGCAAAGATAGCCGGCTTCAGCTTCGACGGCCGCCCCTATACCGGGATCGAGGGCGACACGCTGGCCTCGGCGCTGCTTGCCAATGGCGTCCACCTTGTCGGCCGCTCGTTCAAGTACCACCGGCCGCGCGGCTTCCTGTCGGCAGGCGCCGAAGAGCCGAACGCGCTGGTCGAGATCAAGCGCGACCAGGCACGCAAGACACCGAACGTCCGCGCCACGGTGCAGGAACTCTATGACGGGCTGACCGCACAGTCGCAGAACCGCTGGCCGTCGCTCGCTTTCGACATCGGCGCAGTCAGCAGCATCGCCTCGCCGATGCTTTCGGCCGGCTTCTACTACAAGACCTTCATGTGGCCGAAGGCTGCGTGGAAAAACCTCTACGAGCCCAAGATCCGGGCCGCCGCCGGTCTCGGCGTCGCCCCCAACCAGCCGGATCCCGACCATTATTCGGCGCGCTTCGCCCATTGCGAGGTGCTGGTGCTTGGCGGCGGTGCCGCGGGCATCGCCGCGGCATTGGCCGCGGCCGAGACCGGCGCGCGTGTCATCCTTGCCGACGAGCAGGCGGAATTCGGTGGCAGCCTGCGCTTCGAGAGCGGCGCGAAGATTGAAGGCCAGGACGGCTTTCCCTGGGCGCAATCCGCCGTCGCCAAGTTGAGGGCGATGGACAATGTCCGCGTGCTGCCGCGCACCACGGCCTTCGGCTATTACGCGCAGAATTTCGTCGGGCTGGTCGAGCGCGTCAGCGACCATCTGCAGAGCCCCGGCCGCGACCTGCCGCGCGAGCGGCTGTGGCAGGTTCGCGCCAAACGCGTGGTGCTGGCGACCGGCGCCATCGAGCGCCACATGGTGTTTGCCGACAACGACCGGCCGGGCATCATGCTGGCGTCGGCGGCGCGCACCTATCTCAACCATTACGGCGTCGCCGTCGGCAGGAATGTCGGCGTCTATACGGCAAACGATTCCGCCTATGCGGCGGCGATCGACCTGAAGAAGGCCGGCATCAACGTGGCGGCGATCGTCGATCTGCGCGACAACCCGGCCGGGCCGGTGATCGACGAGGCGAGGGCGCTCGGCATAGAGGTCAATTTCGGCCGCGCCGTGATCCGCGCCGGCGGCAAGCTGCGGGTGTCGTCGATGACCGTGCAGCCGAAGAATGGCGGCGGCGAACGCACCATGCCGGTTGACGCGATCTTGATGTCGGCCGGCTGGACACCGTCGGTGCATCTGTTCTCGCAATCGCGCGGCAAGGTCGCCTTCAATGACGAGACCAAGCGCTTCGTGCCCGGAATTTATGCGCAGGACTGCGTCTCGGTCGGCGCCTGCAACGGCACCGACGGGCTGTCGGCGACGATCGACGAGGCCTATGCTGCGGGCACCAAGGCGGCCAAGGACGCCGGCAGCAAGCCGGCCAGGGGCACCAAGCCGAAGGTCGATGCCGGCGAGAGCTGGTCGCGCGGCATGCTGGGTCCGGCGCCCGGCGCCGGGGCGGATACGACGGTAAAGGCGTTCGTCGATTTCCAGAACGACGTCACCGCCAAGGACATTCGCCAGGCGGTGCATGAAGGCATGCGCTCGATCGAGCACGTCAAGCGCTTCACCACCAACGGCATGGCGACCGACCAGGGCAAGACCTCCAACATGCACGGCCTGGCGATTGCCGCCGAGACGCTGGGCAAGCCGATCCCGCAGGTCGGGCTGACGACGTTCCGCGCGCCCTATACGCCGGTGACATTCGGCTCGATCGTCGGGCACGCGCGGGGTCCCCTGTTCGACCCGACCCGCAAGACGGCGATCCATCCCTGGGCAAAGCGCCAAGGCGCGATGTTCGAGGATGTCGGCCAGTGGAAGCGCGCCTGGTACTTCCCGAAGCCGGGCGAGGACATACATGCGGCCGTCGACCGCGAATGCGTCACGGTGCGCAAGACGGCCGGCCTGTTCGACGCCTCGACGCTGGGCAAGATCGAGGTGGTCGGGCCGGATGCGGCCAAATTCATGGAACTGCTCTACACCAATCCATGGGAGAAGCTCGAGCCCGGCCGCTGCCGTTACGGCATCATGCTGCGCGAGGACGGCTTCATCTATGACGACGGTGTCGTTGGCAGGCTCGCACCCGACCGTTTCCATGTGACGACGACGACCGGCGGCGCGCCGCGCGTCATGAACCATATGGAAGACTATCTCCAGACCGAGTTCCCGCATCTCAACGTCTGGCTGACCTCGATCACCGAGCAGTGGGCGGTCATCGCCGTGCAGGGGCCCAAGTCTCGCGACATCATCGCGCCGCTGGTCGAGGGCATCGACATGTCCGACGAGGCGCTGCCGCATATGTCGGTGCGCGAAGGCCGGATCTGCGGCGTGCCGACCAGGCTGTTTCGCATGTCGTTCAGTGGTGAGCGCGGCTTCGAGGTCAACGTGCCGGCCGATTACGGCGAGGCGGTTTGGGAAGCGCTATGGGCCGAGGGCCAGAAGCATGGCGCCTGCGCCTACGGCACTGAGTCCATGCATGTGCTGCGCGCCGAAAAAGGCTACATCATCGTCGGCCAGGACACCGACGGCACGGTTACGCCGAACGATGCCGGCCTCGACTGGGCGGTCGGCAAGAAGAAGACCGACTTCGTCGGCATTCGCGGCATGGCGCGGCCGGACTTGGTCGCCAAGGGCCGCAAGCAGCTTGTCGGCCTGAAGACCAGGGATCCCAAGGTGGTGCTGGAGGAGGGCGCGCAGATCGTCGCTGACCCGAAGCAGGCAATCCCGATGAAGATGATCGGCCATGTCACCTCGAGCTATTGGTCGCAAAATTGCGGCCGCTCGATCGCGCTGGGGCTGGTCGCCGGCGGCCGCGATCGCATGGGCGAGACGCTCTATGTGCCGATGCCGAACGGGGTGATCGAGGTGGAGGTCACCGGTATGGTGTTCTTCGACGAGAAGGGAGAGCGCCTCAATGGCTAAGGCCGCTTTGAAAACCGCCGCCGCCGGGCCGTCGGTCGAACGCCGTCCGGCTCTGGCCAGCCAGTCGCTTTCCGCCACCGGCGTCACACTTGCCGTACTACCGCCGGCCGAGCGCATATCGCTGCGCGCGCCGGACGCCTCGATCGCGGCACTTTCGAAAGCGCTCGGCGTCGTCCTGCCGCAAAGGCCGAAAACCTCGGCGGCAAAGGCCGGACGCACGGCCTTGTGGCTGGGGCCGGACGAATGGCTGGTCATCGACGAGAGCGGAAAAGATCCGCTCGCCGATTGCGCCAGCATTCCCGCGCTGCATTCGGCGGTCGGCATCTCGCACCGCAACGTCGCCATATCGATCATCGGTCCGGCTGCCGCGGCGACGATCAATGCCGGCTGCCCGCAGGATCTGTCGCTCGACGCCTTTCCGGTCGGGGCGGCGTCGCGCACCATTCTCGGCAAGGTCGAAATCGTGCTGCTGCGCACCGCGGCCGACGCGTTCCGCGTCGAATGCTGGCGTTCCTTTTCCGATTATGTCTTTACGTTTCTGTCGGAGGCAGCGCGCGACGCGGCAGCATAGGCATGTTCGCCGCGCCCGACCGTTCTGCGACAGCGAGCCGAGGGAGAATGCAAATGCCGTCGAACTCCGCGCCGAAGTCGCCGGCCAAGACGCCGGCCGTGCGCTCTTTCGAAGACGAGCAGCGCACTGAGACGGATATTGAAGAGGAACTTGAGCAAGGCCTCGAGGATACATTCCCGGCCAGCGATCCGGTGTCGATCACCGGAACAGCCATTCCCGGCGCACCGGCAAGACCCGGCAAGCCCAAAAGCGTAGTGGGACAGAAGCGCAAGAGATAATTTCTATCGGCCCGGCGGAGCCGGCCTCGACCAGCAGGGCAATCGCTGCAGGTTTGCGCGGTTCCATGTGGATATGCGTTCCAGCGTCGATGAATGGCGAAAGCCCGAACGAGGGCGATCTCCCACGCAAGGGCAGCCTATCGCAGGTGGAAAGCCGAGGCTTTCGCTCTACGATGTACCCCCTAACCCCTCCCCACAAGGGGAGGGAGACTTCAGTTGGCGCTAACCTCGGGCAAATTGCCTGCCTTTCGGCGCCAAAGAGGAAGGAAAGGCGCGCGGCAGCGCTCCCTCCCCCTTGTGGGGAAGGATAGGGTGGGGGTCCATCTTCGCAAGAATCCATATGCGATTGCCCAGCCTGCGAGTGGGGAGATCGGCAGCTTCGCCGACGGCGCCCATTTCGGTGCCGGCGTCGACCAGCCACGAAGACGGGCAATCAGGATATCCTGCCGCTCCTCATCTTCATGCCGCTCGAAGTCCTCAGAAGCTGCTTGGCACGATCCATGGGTCGATGCCGATGCCGAGCCTCGGGCCCTTGCTGTCGGCCTTGTGGGTCGCGGCATCCACCTTTTCAAGCGATCCGGTCGGCGCGCAATCGAGCTTCACATCGGTCTTGGTGCCGATGCAGGCCGCTTCCTGCTTGGCTGGCTGACTGCCGCCGGCAAATGCGGCGCCAGAGAGCGCCAGCAGGGCGGCGAGCGTGAGGATTGCCTTCTTCATGGTCTGTCTCCGGTTCCAGTTGTTGGATTCGTACATGTACGGCATTGCGTGCAGATACGCCCAGAACTTAGGGAGTTCAAGCAAAATCGTACATGTACGGAGAAGTTGAGCGCAGGAATTGCCGAACGCTCGGCGCCGGAGCGCGGATCGTTCGGAGAAAGATCCTACAGATCGGGAGAAGCGCTGCTCTTCAGCAATTGACCGGCGGCGTGAGCGGCGCGATCTCGTGCGCAGCGATGGCTTCGAGCATGATGTCGCCGATCCGTGTGATGAACGTCGTCTGGTCGCCGAACGGGTAGAACGGGAAGGTGATCAGCAGCGAGATGGCGCCGTGGCCGACCGCCCACAACATGGTGGCGATGGCGCGCGGATCGCCTTTGAGCCTGCCGGCGGCAACGCAGGCTTCGACCCTCTCGATCAGCACTTTCATCGCCGGGTTGCCGCTCTCCATTTCGGCGAAGGTCTTGCCGGTCGGCGGCCTGACTTTTTCGGTCATGAAGACCGTGCGGTATTCGTTGGGATTTTCCAGCCCGAAGGCGGCGTATTCGACAAGCACCGCCTTGAGCGCCTCGATCGGGTCGTCGGCCGTATGATTTGCGATGCGCCTGGCCAAGGTCTCGAAGGCATCCTCCGCCAGCGCGAACAGGATGTCCTGCTTGTCGGCGAAATAGGAATAGACCGACATCGGCGCATAGCCGACGCGCTTGGCGAGCTTGCGGATGGTGAGGCCGTCATAGCCTTCTTCCTGGACAAGCTTGTGCGCGGCATCGACAAGTTCGGAACGCAGTTCGGCCTTTTGTTTTTCGCGGCGCTCCTGGACGCTTAGCTGCAACTTTCTACTGCCTTATGACTGATGGCTGGATGCAGCATATATACGCTGTACGGCGTCGGGCAAGGGTGGCACGAAGCAGAAGCTTGACTGTCACAAAACGATGTAGCCCGGCAATAAAGCCGGCAACATCGGACTGTTACAGACAAAGGCTAATTCGCGGCTCTGCAAAAATTTCGTTTCGGGAGGCCGTTATGACCGGAACCGAGCTTTCGTCCGGCGTGCCGGACGTGACCACTGCCGCAGGCGATCACAACCGGGGTCAACGAGATCGTGTTCCCGATCGGCTGCGCGCTGGTCGTCTACATCGCCCTGCAGGTCAGCCGGCATGAAGCTCATCACCGCCGAAGCCAAATAGATTTGGGCCGGATAGATTTGGGCTTCTCCGCCTGACGAACAGTCAAACCGCTTCCGGCTGGCGTTCGATCAGCGTCAGGGTCAGCCAGCGGGCAGTTAGCGCCGGTTTCTTCGAGCCCTCGATCTCGATCGTCACGTCGTGCGCCGTCTGCACCCAGCCCGACGGCCTGACCTTGACGTCGGCCAGCACGAAGCGGGTGCGGATGCGCGAGCCGGTCTTCACCGGCGCCAGGAAGCGCAGCGAATCGAAGCCGTGATTGACGCCCATCTTGCTGTTTTCCAGCGGCGGCATGGTTTCGAAGGTCATCGCCGATAACAGCGAAAGCGACAGGAAGCCGTGCGCGATGGTGCCGCCGAACGGCGTCTCGCGGCTGGCGCGTTCCGGATCGCAATGGATGAACTGATGGTCGTCGGTGGCATCGGCGAACTGGTCGATCATGCGCTGAGTGACCACCCGCCATGGCGACACGCCGACTTCCTTGCCGACGTTGGCCAGAAGCACATCGAGACTGATCGGTTCCACGCTGATGTCCTCCATCTTCACCCCCGGCATTTCACTCGCCGGATGGCGTGCGTCTCATTCCTTGAACAATGTCAGCCCGTGTTGCACCGACTGCCCGCCATCGATCGGCAGGATGGCGCCGGTGACATAGCTGCCGGCACGGCTGCACAAATAGAGCGTTGCGCCGGCAATGTCATCCGGTGCGCCGATGCGGCCGATCGGAACATGGCTGCCGACATGTCTTGCCTGGTCTTCGTTGCCGGTGGCGAAGGCCGTCATCCGGCTCTGGAAAGGGCCAGGCGCAAAGGCGTTGACGGTGATGCGGCTGGCGGCGAATTCGATCGCCAGGATGCGTGTCAGGTGGTGAACCGCAGCCTTCGAGGCCGAGTAGGAGTAGGCGTCTTCCGCCAAAGGCTGCGTGCCCATCACCGATCCGAGATTGATCACCCGGGCCGGGTCGGCATCGCTGGCGGCGGCTTCGAGCAGAGGCAGCAATTCGCGAGTCAGGTGGAAGACCGCGGTGACGTTGATGCCGAACACCTTGGCCCAGGCATGGTAGGGAAAACTTTCCAGCGGCGCGCCCCAGGAGATGCCGGCATTGTTGACCAGGATATGCAGCCGCTCGGTCCGCGCCCTGACCTCGGCGACAAGCGCTGCAATGCCGGCCTCGCTGGAGACGTCGCCGGCAAAACCTTCCGCCCGGCCGGACGCGCCAAAGCTATTCAACTCGCCGGCAACCCTGACGCAATCTTCACCCTTGCGCGAGGCGATCATCACGACGGCGCCCGCTCTGACCAGAGCGGTCGCCGCCATGCGGCCGATGCCGGTGGCGGCGCCGGTGACCAGCGCCGTCTTGCCGGCGACTGAGAACAGCTCGTCCAGATAGCTCATGGAATTCCTCCGCGCAGTTCACCGCTGTTCGACAGGTGGTTCAAGGAGCGGCTTCGCATCGACAAGGCTAGCCGAACTTCGATCATCCTCGCCACGGATAAAGTACCTGGACCGGGGCGATGGCACGCTTTGCGGCTGAATTGGTTAAGCCCCAGCGGCAAGGCGGTCATTCGGCCGTGACATGGGTCGGATGAATGATGCGGCCATCCCCGTTAGCGAGCACCTTGGTAAGCTGTTCATTTCGCGCGTGAACCAGTCGTCATTACTCCTCCGCCCAAGCCGCAGGCGGGTCTTGAGGAGTCGGGAGGGTGGCCGAGCAGTGGGGCGAGACTGACGTTCGTATTCGTGGACGGGGACTATGCTTTCAAGGCGAAAGCTATGGGTAAGAAACAACGCACCGTCCTGCTGGCAGCGGTCTTTGCGTCTGTCTTTGGCGTTTTTTTGCTGATCCTGATCCTGCAGATGGTCAGCCTTTTGGTTGACTAGGCCCAGCCAGCAGCGTGCCTTTCCGAAGGTGCTGCGCTACCGCAGGTTTTCCAGCTCGCGGATGCGTTTGGCGCCGTCGGCCTCGAGCTGCCTTGTGACGGCGCCGATCAGCGTCTCGGCAACGACGAAAAGTGCGGCGGATGAGTCCCAGGCCGAAGGCACGGCGGTGCGCCCGGCAATGACGTGGCGGGCGAAGCGGGCGATCGGCGACAGCCACTGGTCGGTAAACAGCACGATCTGCACGCCGCGCTGGTTGGCGGTCTCGGCGAAACGGACCAGGCTGTCCTGGTAGCGCCTGATGTCGAAGATCACCAGCACGTCGCGCTTGCCCATGTCGATCAGCCGGTCGCGCCAGACGCTTTCCTGGCCGGCGAGATGGAAGACGTTGGGTTGGATGATAGCGAGGTGGGCGGCCATGTAGCGCGCCAGCGGGTCAGTAAAGCGGCCGCCGATCAGGAATGTCTTGCCGCGCCGGTCGGCAAGCTTGGCGACGATGTCGGCAAGCTGCTTGTCCGAGAGATGCCGGAATGTCTCGCGCATATTGTCGAGCGTCGCCTCCAGCATCGGCGAGACGGCGCTGCTGCCCTGGGAGGGGGGATTGAGGGTGCGCGAGGCTGGCGACTGCAATTGCGCCGCCAACTCGTCTTGCAGCGCCGACTGGAATTCCGGGTAGTTCTGGAAGCCGAGCCGGGCGACGAAACGCAGGATCGTCGGCGACGATACGCCGGCCGTGGTCGAGAATTCGGCGACCGTCTTCAGCCCGATCAGCGGATAGCTGGCGATCAGCGTTTGCGCTGCGCGCCGTTCGCCGGCCGGCATGGTGCCGATGCGGTCGGAGATCAGTTCGGCAATGCTCGAAACCATGTTTTTCCCCACCCTGGCCGGGCCGTTACCGCGTTATCGAAATCGCGTTTGACAAAGCCGGCCAAACTGTATGAAATCATCCGCAGGGACGCAATGAGGCAAAATACGTAACATACGGTACAGCGTTCCCCGGGGACAGCAGACAATGGAGACAGCACGGCCCGCCAGCTTTGCATCGCCTGAAACCGTAAGAGTGACGAACCCCGGCGGATCAAGCCCTTTCGTGCTGACCTGCGACCACGCCTCCAACTTCCTGCCGCCGGAATTCGGAACGCTCGGCCTTGCCGCCGAGGAGCTTTCCCGCCACATCGCCTGGGATCCCGGCGCCTTGCCGGTGGCGCGCCGCATGGCCGAGGTGCTCGATGCGACGCTGGTCGAGACCTGCATTTCGCGGCTCGTCATCGACTGCAACCGACCGCTCGATGCGCCGGACCTGATAGTGACGGTCAGCGCCAGCGAAAAAACCGTTGTCCCGGCCAACCAGGGGCTTTCCGCCGACGAGCGGGAGGCGCGCATCGCGCTGGCTTGGCGGCCGTTCCACGACCGGATCGCGACGATCATCGACGAGCGCCTGGCGGTCGGGCGGGAGACGCGGCTAGTGTCCATCCATTCCTTCACGCCGGTGTACAAGGGCAAGAGCCGGCCCTGGCACATCGGCATCATCCATGACGAGGACCGCCGGCTGGCGGCGCCGCTGATCGCGGCGCTGCACCAGCTTGCCGGCATCACCGTCGGCGTCAACGAACCCTATTCGCCGGCCGATCGCGTCTATTTCACACTGGAACGCCATGCCCGCGCGCGCGGGCTGCCCTGCGCGATGATCGAAATCCGCAACGACGAGATCTCCGGCGCAGCCGGGCAGCGGAAATGGGCGGATCTGCTCGCGGGTATTTTTCTCAATCTGGAGCCCGAAGCGGCCAAGGCCTCCAGACCAAGCGCAGTCGGAAAGTCAGTTCAATCGGCCAGCTAAGAAACCAAAGGGGACTTCAAAATGGTAGCACCGGGTTATACCGAAGTTGACAAGAAGGAGGACCTGAAAGTTCTCCACGGAATGGGCTATGCCCAGGAACTGTCGCGAAGCATGAGCCGCTTCTCGAATTTCGCGATCTCCTTCTCGATCATCTGCATCCTCTCAGGCGGCATCAATTCGTTCGCGCAGGCGACATCGTCGATCGGTGGCGCTGGCGCTGGCATCGGCTGGATCGTCGGGTGCATGGTTTCAGGATTTTTCGCGCTCGCCATGGCCCAGATCGCTTCGGCATTTCCGACCGCCGGCGGCCTCTATCACTGGGCATCCATCCTAGGGAACCGTTTCACTGGCTGGCTCACCGCATGGCTCAATCTGCTCGGCCTGATCACCGTGCTCGGCGCCATCAACATCGGTACTGCTTTCTTCTTCGTCGGCACGTTCGGCGGAGCCTTCGGCATGACCGGTACGCCTGGCGAGATCGTCGGGTTTGTCGCCTTCATCACCGTGCTGCAGGCGCTGCTCAACCATTTCGGCATCAAGTTGACGGCGATGCTGACGGACGCCTCCGGCTTCCTGATCCTGGCAACGACGGCGGTGCTGATCGTCGCTTGCCTGATGTTTGCTCCAGCGATCGACGTCAGCCGGCTGTGGACGTTCACGAACTATTCGGGCGATGCGGGCGGCGGCGTTTTCCCGCAGTCCGATTCCATGACTTATCTCTTCCTGCTTTGCCTGCTGCTGCCAGTTTACACCATCACCGGCTATGACGCCTCGGCGCATACTTCGGAAGAAACGTTGAGGGCGGCGCACTCGGTTCCGCGGGCGATCGTTTCGTCGGTGCTCTGGTCGTCGCTGATCGGCTGGGTGATGCTGTGCGCGATCGTACTGGCGATCCCGGATCTGGCGGCCGGCGCCAAGCAAGGCTGGAGCGTGTTCTTCGCGACGATGGACGCCATCTTGCCGGCATGGCTGAAGACACTGCTCTATCTAGGAATCCTGATCGCACAGCTCCTCTGCGGCCTTGCAACGGTCACTTCCGCCTCGCGCATGCTGTTCGCCTTCTCGCGTGACGGCGGCATGCCGGTCGGCTCGGCCTCGCTCGCCAAGGTCAGCCCGGCATGGCGCACGCCGGTCAATGCGATTTGGACGGCTGCGGTCCTCGAGATCATCTATGTCTTTCTTGCCCAGTTCATCTCGGTCGGCGGCACGAACATCTATACCATCGTCGTCAATTCGACATTGGTGTTCCTGTTCCTGTCCTTCATCATTCCGATCGTGCTCGGCATGATGACTTTCGGAACGGCGAAATGGCCGAATCCTGGTCCATGGAATCTCGGTGCGGGCCTGTTCAAGCTGATTTGCATCCTGTCGGTCATCGGCATGGCAATCATCTTCTACATCGCCATCCAGCCGCCGAACGACAAAGTGCTCTATATCACCCTGGGCTTCATTGTACTGACCGCGGTGCTTTGGTTCGGTTTCGAGAACCGCCGCTTCCAGGGTCCGCCCATTGGCGACCAGATCGCAAAACGCCAGGCGGCGATCAAGGCAGCCGAGATAGCCATCGGCGAGGCCGGGGCCTGACGCTCTCTCATGACCATGGCCGGCATCGCGCCGGCCATGGTTTTCATCCCTTTTCAAAACGACAAGCGCTGGAGTGCCAAAGGAATGGCCGGAAATTTCTCGTTCGATCAGTTGAAGCAAGCGGTCTCCAGCGGCGAGGTCGACACGGTGCTGGCCTGCATCGTCGATATGCAGGGACGGCTTGCGGGAAAGCGGTTCCTGGCCCGCTATTTCGTCGATTCCGCGCATGACGAGACGCATGGCTGCAACTATCTCTTGGCCGCCGACATCGATATGGAACCGGTGCCCGGCTACAAGGCGGCGAGCTGGTCGAAGGGCTATGGCGATTTCGTCATGAAGCCGGACCTTGCGACGCTGCGGCGCGTTCCGTGGCTGGAGAAGACGGCGCTGGTGATCTGCGACGTGCTCGACCACCATACCCATGACGACCTGGCGCATTCGCCGCGCGCCATGCTGAAGAAGCAGGTCAAGCGGCTGCAGGAACGCGGCTATATCGGCTATTTCGCTTCCGAGCTCGAATTCTATCTGTTCAGCGAAACCTACGATTCCGCCCGCAAGAAGCACTGGCAGGGCCTCGAGACGGCATCGCCCTACATCGGCGACTACCAGATCGGCATCACCACCAAGGAAGAGGGCGTCATGCGCCGGCTGCGCAACGAGATGGAGGCGGCCGGCATCCCGATCGAGAATTCGAAGGGCGAGTGGGGTCCCGGCCAGGAAGAGATCAATGTCCGCTACGCCGAGGCGCTCGACATGGCCGACCGCCACGTCATCCTGAAGAACGGCGCCAAGGAAATCGCCGAGTCCGAAGGCAAGGCGATCTCGTTCATGGCCAAGTACAATTACGGGCTCGCCGGCAATTCCAGCCACATCCATAATTCGCTGTGGAGCGCCGACGGCAAGACGCCATTGTTCTACGACAAAAATGCCGAGTGGACGCTGTCGACGCTCGGCCAGCAATGGGCGGCCGGCCAGCTTAAATATGCCAAGGAATTCACCTGGTTCCTGGCGCCCTACGTCAATTCCTACAAGCGCTTCCAGGCCGGCACCTTTGCGCCGACCAAGATCATGTGGAGCGAGGACAACCGCACCGCCGGTTTCCGTCTTTGCGGCGAGGGCACCAAGGGCATCCGCATGGAATGCCGCATCGGCGGCGCCGATTTGAACCCCTATCTGGCTTTCGCCGCGCTGATCGCGGCCGGGCTTGCCGGCATCGATGAAAAGCTTGAGCTGCAGAAGCCCTTCGTCGGCGACGCCTACCAGGCCTCGCAGCTGCCCGAAATTCCAAAGACATTGCGCGACGCCACCGCGACGCTGGCGGAATCGAAAATGCTGAGGCAGGCGCTCGGCGACGATGTGCTGGAACATTATGTCCACACGGCACACTGGGAACAGTTCGAATACGACCGCCGGATTACAGACTGGGAACTGCACAGGGGGTTCGAGCGGTATTGACGGCGTTGCGCTTTACGCAATAATGTTGCGATTATTGCACCGCAACACGCAGGAGGCAGCGTTGCCCAAAGGCAGAGCTCCCAAAGGTAGGGCAAATGTCGACAAGGCGTGGTTCATGAGTCGGATGAAGGAGCGCAAGCTCACGGTACGCAGCATGGCCGGCCGCATGAACATACACTACAGCGCCTTGTCACGGACACTGAACGGTGAGCGGCGTATGCAGGTCGACGAGATACGCAAGATCGCTGAAATTCTCGACCGGCAGGAAAGCGAGATATTGGTGCACCTCGGAAGTTCCAATGATGGGGCGAGGCTATCGGAGCCTGGTCGCCGGTCTGGTTTCAGGGAGGAGCAAATGGATTTCAACAATGCGGCCGACATGACCGGCGAAGAATACGTCGTGCCACCTCGGGGTGCCGATCCGTTGTTTGGATGCATGGCCGGGACGCTCACCCTGCTTCCGGATGTCGATTACACCGCACCCGCCGATCCGGATTGGGGCAATGTCTATGACGACTGACGGAGTGCTGCTCGACACATGCTTCATGCTGTGGCTGTCGACGGAGCAGCCGGTCACGAGGACGGCGGTCGAGAAGGTGACCAATGCGCGAAAGAATGGCGGCGTGATCGCCGTTTCCGTGATGTCCGCCTGGGAAATCGGCATGCTTGTCGCCAAGGGCCGGTTGCCATTCATCAAGTCGCCGCTCGCATGGTTCGAACGGTTCGTGCAAACCGGGGAAGCGAGCGTCGAGGGGATCGACAGTGAGCTTTTGGTCGAGTCTTCGTTCCTGCCCGGCGTCGTTCACAATGATCCGACCGACCGGATCATCATAGCCACGGCGCGTTCGAAAAACCTCGAGATCATCACCCGCGATCGCGCGATCCTTGCCTATGGCGCGGCCGGCTACGTCAAAACAATTCCTTGTTGATTTGGAGACCTCTTTGGAAACCGTGAAAATAAAATCCCCCATCGATGGTTCGATCTATGCCGAACTGCCTCTGGCCACGGACCAGGCGATCGGTGCCGCGGTCGAGCGCGCCAGGGCGGCGCAGGAGAAGTGGGCGCAGACGCCAGTCGTCGAGCGCGGCAAATACATGCTTGCCATGCTGGAAGCGCTGGTCGCCATGACCGACGAGATCGTGCCGGAGATCGCCTGGCAGATGGGCCGGCCAGTGCGCTATGGCGGTGAGTTCGGCGGCGTCAGGGAACGCGTCAGCTACATGGTCGAGATCGCCGAGGCGGCACTGAAGCCGGTCGTGGCCTCCAACCCGAAGGACGGCTTTCGCCGCTATGTGAAAAAGGTACCGCTCGGCGTGGTCATGGTGATCGCGCCGTGGAACTATCCTTATCTCACCGCCGTCAACACCATCGTGCCGGCGCTGATGGCGGGCAGCGCCGTCATCCTCAAGCACGCGGCGCAGACATTGTTGGTCGGCGGACGGTTTCAGCAGGCGTTCGACAAAGCAGGCCTACCCAAAGGCCTGTTCCAGAACCTCATCATGAACCACACGCAGACCGAAAGGCTGCTCGGCTCCGGCAAGATCGACCATGTCAACTTCACCGGCTCGGTCGCCGGCGGCCGCGCCATCGAAAAGGCGGCGGCGGGCACCTTCATGACGCTTGGCCTCGAACTCGGCGGCAAGGATCCGGCCTATGTGCTGCCGGACGCCAAGATGGACCATGCCGTTGCCAATCTGGTCGACGGCGCCTTCTACAATTCCGGCCAGTGCTGCTGCGGCATCGAGCGCGTCTATGTCCACGAGAAGGTCTACGACGAATTCGTCGAGGGCTTCATCGCCGAGACGAAGAACTACGTCGTCGGCAATCCGCTAGACGAGGCGACCACCATGGGGCCGATGGCGCAGGCGCGCTTCGCCGACCTGATCCGCGAGCAGAAGGCCGAGGCGTTGCGCAAGGGCGCCAGGGCGCACATCAATATGAAGGTGGCCAACGACAAGGCAGGTTCGCCCTATCTGGCGCCGGAAGTGCTGACCCAGGTCGACCACCAGATGAGCGTCATGCGCGAGGAAAGCTTTGGCCCGATCGTCGGCATCATGAGGGTGCGCAACGACGAGGAGGCGATCGCGCTGATGAACGACAGCCCCTATGGGCTGACGGCCTCGATCTGGACGCGCGACACCGACCATGCAGCGGCGATCGGCGATCGCGTCGAGACCGGCACGGTGTTCATGAACCGCTGCGACTATCTCGACCCGGCGCTGGTCTGGACCGGCGTCAAGGACACCGGCAAGGGCGCGGCACTGTCGGCCATCGGCTACGACAACCTGACCAGGCCGAAATCATACCACCTGCGCGAAGCCATCTGAATTTTCTGAAAGACAAAAATGACAAAACTCGTTTCCAAATGGAATTACCCAACGACCGTCCGCTTCGGCGCCGGACGCATCAAGGAGCTGCCGGAGGTGCTGGCGGCGACCGGCATCAAGCGGCCGCTGTTCGTCACCGATCCGGGACTGGCCAAGCTGCCGGTGGTGGCCTCGACGCTGAAGATCCTCGACGACGCCAAAGTGCCGTATGGCGTGTTTTCGGAGGTCAAGCCGAACCCGGTGGATTCCAACCTGACCGCCGGCATTGCCGTGTTCAAGAAGGGCAAGCATGACGGCGTCATCGCCTTTGGCGGCGGCTCGGCGCTCGACCTCGGCAAGCTGATCGCTTTCCAGGCGGGGCAGACACGGCCGGTCTGGGATTTCGAGGACGTCGGCGACTGGTGGACGCGCGCCGATGCCGATGCGATCGCGCCGATCATCGCGGTGCCGACCACCGCAGGCACCGGCTCGGAGGTCGGCCGCGCCGGCGTCATCACCAATGAAGCGACCCATACCAAGAAGGTCATCTTCCATCCGAAGCTTTTGCCGGCGATCGTCATTGCCGATCCGGAGCTGTCGGTCGGCATGCCGGGCTTCATCACCGCCGGCACCGGCATGGACGCGCTCGCCCATTGCCTGGAAGCCTATTGCGCGCCGGGCTATCACCCGATGGCCGACGGCATTGCGGTGGAAGGCATCAGGCTGGTCTTCGAAAACCTGCCGAAAGCCTATGCCAACGGCAAGGACCTGGCCGCCCGCGCCAACATGATGAGCGCCGCCGCCATGGGGGCTGCCGCCTTCCAGAAAGGGCTTGGCGCCATTCATTCGCTGTCGCATCCGATCGGCGCGCTCTACGACACCCACCACGGCATGACCAACGCCGTGTTCATGCCCTATGTGCTGGCCTTCAACCGCGAGGCGATCGAGCCGCGCATCGCCCGGCTCGCCGCCTATTGCGGCATCAAGGGCGGCTTCGACGGCTTTGCCAAGGCGATCATCAAGCTGCGCAAGGAGCTCAAGGTGCCGCACGCACTACCCGGCCTGATCAAGGGGCTCGACATGGACAAGAAGCGCAAGGGCCTGATCGCCGACATGGCGGTGGTCGACCCGACCGCCGGCGGCAACCCGGTCAAGCTGACCAAGAAGGCGGCACTGACGCTGCTCGAAAACGCCATCGCCGGCGCCGTCTGAGAAAACGTCAGCATTGCAAATCCATTTTGGAGAACAGGCGAAGAAAGGGGGAAAGGATGAAAGGCAAGGCCGAAACTAGTTAGCCGGAAAAATAACGGCATAGCGATTGCTACAGCCGGTTAAAAAGAGTTTACTTTTTCGTACTGCAGGGCATCGCTTTCACAAAGCTTTCATCTGGCTGTCACACGAAAACGATACCGCATCGCAGGCGTCCAACGGCGTCAGTTCAACGGAGAGAACACATGTTCAAATTCACGGGGAAAGTGCTTTCCCTTTCGGCCGTCGCCCTGATGGCGACCTCTGCCATCTCGTCGGCCCAGTCCATGGATGAACTGGTCGCCGCAGCCAAGGCTGAAGGCCAGCTCACCACCATCGCGCTGCCGCATGACTGGTGCGGCTACGGCGCGGTCATCGACGGCTTCAAGGCAAAATATCCGGGGATCACCGTCAATGAGCTCAACCCCGATGCCGGCTCCGGCGACGAGGTCGAGGCGATCAAAGCCAATAAGGACAACAAGGGTCCGCAGGCGCCCGACGTCATCGACGTCGGCCTGTCGTTCGGCCCGACCGCAAAGAAGGATGGCCTGATCCAGGCTTACAAAGTATCGACCTGGGACTCGATCCCCGATAGCGCCAAGGATGCCGAGGGTTATTGGACCGGCGACTATTACGGCGTGCTCGCTTTCGAGGTGAACAAGGATCTGGTCAAGGAAGCGCCGGCCGATTGGGCCGATCTGCTGAAGCCGGAATTCGCCAATTCGGTAGCTCTTGCCGGTGATCCGCGCGCCTCGAACCAGGCTATCCAGGCGGTCTACGCCGCTGGTCTTTCCGGCGGCGCCGCTGGCGGTGAAGCCTCCGGCACGGCTGGTCTCGACTTCTTCAAGAAGCTCAATGCCGCCGGCAATTTCGTGCCGGTGATCGGCAAGGCAGCAACCCTTGCCCAGGGTCAGACCCCGATCCTGGTGACCTGGGATTACAACGCGCTTGCCGGCCGTGACACGCTGAAAGGCAATCCGCCGGTCGACGTGATCGTGCCGAAGACCGGCGTCGTCGCCGGCGTCTATGTTCAGGCGATTAGTGCCTACGCGCCGCACCCGAATGCTGCCAAGCTATGGCTGGAATATCTCTATTCCGACGAAGGCCAGATCGGCTGGTTGAAGGGCTATTGTCACCCGATCCGCTTCAACGACCTTGCCAAGAGCGGCAAACTTCCGGCGGACGTGATGGCGAAGATGCCGCCAGCTGAATCCTACGCGGCCGCGGTGTTCCCGACGCTCGACGAGCAGGGCAAGGCCAAGGAAGCCATCACCAAGAACTGGGACGCCGTGGTCGGCGCCAACGTCAAGTAAGGCTTGAGACTAGCCGGGCGGCTTAAATCGCCGCCCGGCATACCTCCAGGACGGTAGCCGGCGCATGACCGATATCTCGTTGTCCGATCACGCTGTTGCCGGGAAGACCGCGCCTCCCGCCGACGCCCGCAGCATGAGGCTGCCGACGCAATGGCTTGGCGTCGCGCCGTTCTTCATCTTCGCCCTCATGTTCCTGATCCTGCCGACGCTCTATCTGATGCTGGGCGCATTCCAGAACGATGCCGGCGGGTTCACCTTCGAAAACATCGCCGCACTGGCGCAGCCGTCGATCGTTGCCGCCTATTGGATCTCGATCAAGGTCAGCCTCGCCTCGTCGCTGATCGGTGCTTTCGCGGGGCTTGCCATTGCCATCGCCATCGTGCGCGGCGGGCTGCCGGAGTGGATACGGTCGGCGACGCTGACTTTTTCCGGCGTGGCTTCCAACTTTGCCGGCGTGCCATTGGCCTTCGCTTTCATCGCGACGCTTGGCCGTCTCGGGCTGGTCACCATTTTGCTCAACACGCTGGTCGGCCTGAACATCTACGCGCATGGCTTTAATCTGCTGTCGTTCTGGGGTCTCACGCTGACCTACGTCTACTTCCAGATTCCGCTGATGGTGGTGATTATCGTGCCCGCGATCGACGGGCTGAAGAAAGAATGGGGCGAGGCCGCCGCAACGCTCGGCGCCACCACCGCGCAATATTGGCGCATGGTTGTCATACCCGTGGTCTGGCCAAGCTTCCTCGGCACCGTCATCCTTCTGTTCGCCAATGCCTTTGGCGCCATCGCAACCGCCTATGCCCTGACCGGTTCGTCGCTCAACATCGTGCCGATCCTGCTCTATGCGCAGATCCGCGGCGACGTGTTGCACAATGCTCATCTCGGCTATGCGATCGCTTTTGGCATGATCGTTATCACCGGCCTTGCGAACATCTTCTATATCTGGTTCCGGACCCGTTCCGAGAGGTGGCTCAAATGAAGTCCGGCAAGTTCTGGGCCTGGGTCGTCTTCATCCTCGGCGCGGCGTACTTCTTCATACCTTTGATTGCAACGGTCGAGTTCTCGCTGCGTATGCGGCGTGGCGTGTACTCGTTTGACGCCTACAAGGTGGTGCTCGGCGATAGCCAGTTTCAGACGACCTTCACGTACTCGGTTGTCGTGGCGATCTTCACGATCATCCTCGGTGTGCTGGTGGTGGTGCCGACCGCGTATTGGATCAGATTGAGGCTGCCGCAGCTTCGTCCCGTCGTCGAGTTCATCACGCTCCTGCCCCTCGTCATCCCAGCCATTGTCATCGTCTTCGGCTATATCAGAATGTATGGTTCGAACTCGCCGCTGCCGTTCCTGTCGAACAACATGGCCACCAATGGGCTGCTGGTTATCGGATATGCCGCGCTGGCGCTGCCCTATATGTACAGGGCGGTCGACACGGGGCTGCGGACCATCGATGTGCGTACGCTGACCGAGGCGGCACAAATTCTCGGCGCCGGTTGGGGCACGATCATCACCCGCGTCATCCTGCCCAATGTGTTGATCGCGGTGCTGTCGGGCGCCTTCCTGACCTTCGCCATCGTCATCGGTGAATTTACCATGGCCAGTCTGCTCAATCGGCCTGCCTTCGGACCCTATCTGCAAAACCTGGTTGCCAACCGAGCCTATGAACCAGCAGCGCTTTCCATTATCGCCTTCGCCATCACCTGGGGCTGCATGTCGCTGATCCAGATCCTGTCGCGTTTCGCGCCGCGATCGACGAACCGTCCGAACTGACCCGAAAGAAAAAGCCATGGCCGAGCCCTTCCTCTCAATCCAGCACGTGCGAAAATCCTTCGGCCCCATCACCGTGGTGCAGGATTTCAACCTCGACGTCGAGCCGGGCGAATTCGTCTCCTTCCTCGGCCCGTCGGGCTGCGGCAAGACGACGGTGCTGCGCATGGTCGCCGGCTTCGAGGAGCCGTCCGCCGGTAAGGTCGTCGTGGCCGGCAAGGATATCACGCGGCTCAAGCCCAACCAGCGCAACATCGGCATGGTGTTCCAGGCCTATGCGCTGTTTCCGAACCTCACCGTGGCGCAGAATATCGGCTTCGGGCTGAAGGTCGCCGGTATGCCGAAGGCCGATGCCGACAGGCGCGTTGCCGAAATGCTCGACATCATCAAGCTGCCGCAGATGGGCGATCGCTATCCCTACCAGTTGTCCGGCGGCCAGCAGCAGCGCATCGCGCTGGCGCGGGCGATTGCGCCCAAGCCGAAGCTGTTGCTGCTCGATGAGCCGCTGTCGGCGCTCGACGCCAAGGTGCGCGTGTCGCTGCGCGAGGAAATCCGCTCGATCCAGAAGAAGCTCGGCATCACCACCATCTTCGTCACCCACGACCAGGAAGAGGCGCTGTCGATTTCCGATCGCATCGCCGTGATGTATGGCGGCAAGGCCGAGCAGGTCGGCACGCCGTTCGAGATCTACAACCGGCCGGCAACCAAATTCGTCGCCAATTTCGTCGGTACGCTGAACGTGCTCGAAGGGACGGTCACCGACGCGGCATCGGGCAAGGTGCGCGTCAATTCGCAAGAGGTCTCGCTCAAGGGCAAGCTCAACGGCTCGAAATCCGGCGACACGCTGTCGCTGGCGTTGCGGCCCGAGGCGATCTCGCTCGGCCGCCACCCCGGTCGCGACTCCAGCCTTTCGGGCGAAATCGCCGAGGTGCATTTCCTCGGCTCGGTCATCCGGGTGCGCGTCGGCATCGGCGGCAGCACGGTCTCGCTCGACACGTTCAACAGCCCGGCCACGCCGCCGCCTGCCGTCGGCGAAAAGGCCGAGATTTCCTTCTCGTCGGGCGACATGCTGGTGCTGCATTAGGGAAGAGGTGAATAGTGAATAGTGAGAATGCACTCTACGCGCCGAAATTTCTCTGCAAGCAACCATTCACCATTCACCAGCAGCCAAAGCCGCGGCCGTTTTTGCAGTGCCAATCGCCCGGCTTCACCGCTACGATAAGGCATGGCGCTTTTTGAACTCACCCTTGTCCTGCTTCTCATCGCGGTCGCCCTGACCGCGCTGTCGCGGCGTCTGCAGATTCCCTATCCGTCGTTGCTGGCGCTGGCCGGCGCCGGCATCGCCTTCCTGCCGTTTGCACCGACCATCGAGATTGACCCGGAGCTGGCGCTCGCTCTGTTCATCGCGCCGGTTCTGCTCGACGCGGCCTATGACACGTCGCTGCGCGATCTCAACCGCTACAAGGTTTCGCTCATCCTGCTGGCGCTTGGCGCCGTCATCTTCACCACGGTGACGGTCGCGCTGGTCGGCTGGACGATGGCAGGCCTGCCCATCGCCGCCGCCATAGCGCTTGGCGCGATCGTGGCGCCGCCCGATGCCGTGGCAGCCGCGGCCGTGCTCGGACAGTTCAAGGTGCCGCACCGCATCACCGCCATCCTGGAAGGCGAGAGCCTTCTCAACGACGCCACGGCGCTGTTGATCTACAGGATGTCGGTTTCCGCAGCCGCCGGCTCCATCCTGTTGAGCAGTGCCGTTCCAATGATCCTGCTGTCGACGGTCGGCAGCCTTGCCGCAGGCTATGTGCTCGGCCGGTTGTCTCTCGCCGTACTCGGCCGCATCGACGATCCGGCGAGCGGCACAGTGGTGCAATTCGCCTCAACCTTCGGTGTCTGGATCCTGGCCGACAGGATAGGGCTTTCCGCCATCATTACGATCGTCGTCTATGCCATGACGATCGCACGTACGTCGCCGCGCCGCATGCCGGCAAGGAATCGTGTCAGCTCCTACTCGGTCTGGGAGACGGCGGTGTTCGTGCTCAATGTTCTGGCCTTCGTTCTGATGGGCCTGCAAGCGCGATCGATCGTCGGCCGACTTGCCGAACAAGGGCAAAGCGAGGCGTTCGTCTTTGCGCTGGCCGTGCTGGCCGTCGTCATCGTATCGCGGCTTGTCTGGGTGCTGGGCTGCGGCGCGATCCTCAGGGGGCTGGCACGTCTGGGCGACGAGGACAGGCGGAAGGACGCACCGACATTCCGCGGCGGCGTGCTCATCGGCTGGTGCGGCATGCGCGGCCTGGTGACGCTTGCGGCAGCCTTCGCCTTGCCGGCCGACTTTCCGGGCCGTGATCCGATCGTGCTCGCCGCTTTCACGGTCGTGCTCGGCACATTGGTGCTGCAAGGCGTCAGCCTGAAACCGTTGCTGCTTCTGCTCAATCTCGACCTCGACCGGACGGTCGACCGGGAGGTGGCGCAGGCGCGCGTCGCCATCATGCAGGCAGCGCTCGACGTGCTCAGCGGCAAGACATCGAGCGCGGCAGGGGCGGTGCGCGAGCAATATGCCGCCCAGCGCGCCATCGCCGAAAACCCGGAGGATGCCCAGGCGGCGACCGAGTATGACAGGTTGCGTCTTTATGCCATCAAGAGCCAGCGCGATGCGCTGGAGCGCCTGCGCATCGACGGAACGATCGGCGACGAGGCCTACCACCGCCTCGAGGAAGAGATCGACTGGTCGGAACTGGCAGCATCCCCGCCCGGTCGGTTCCAGCCGCTAACCACTTAGCATCTGGCCCAAGCTGCCTCTGTCCGGCTGCACATTGCAACCAATCCAGCGAACGGCTACTGCCAGCAAGAAATTGAGCCGGATATGCAATGAAGCTGGTCAGCTATAACATCCAGTACGGCTTCGGCAGCGATGGCCGCTACGACCTGGCGCGCTGTGCCAATGTCGTGGCCGGTGCCGACATTATCGCCTTGCAGGAAGTGGAGCGGCACTGGCGGCGCAGCAACGAGGACGACCAGCCGGAACTTCTTTCGCAATTGCTGCCCGACTATTATTGGGCCTATGGCCCGGCCTTCGACATGGATGCCAGCGAGCGGCGTGACGGCCGCGTCGCCAACCGGCGGCGGCAATTCGGCACCATGGTTCTGTCGAAGCTGCCGATCGTCTGGTCGCGGCTGCATACGCTGCCGCTCAGGCGCACGCTGCGGCCGCTCAACACCCGCAACGCGGCACTCGAATGCATGATCCGCACCCCCGCTGGCCCGGTGCGGTTCTTCTCGCTGCATCTGGCGCATATCGCCGCCGAGGAGCGGCTGGAGCAGATCGACTATTTGCTCGCCGAGCATCGCCGCGCCCCGTCCGAGGGCGGACCATGGAGCGGCGGCGACGACGAGCCGGCGCGCAACTGGAGCAATGGCGAACAGGAGCCGGAAAACCCCTTGGCGGCGATCTGGATGGGCGACTTCAACATGGAGCCGGGCAGCGCCGAGTACCGGCGCATCGTCGGCAGCACGCCCTATCATCGCGGTGCCGCCTATCTCGACGGTTTTGTCGACGCAGCCGCCGTCGCCAGCGAGCCGACGTCGGACTTTCATACCCATGTGAAGACCATCGACGGCAGGCTGGCAAAGCGCCGGCTCGACCATTGCTTCGTCGGCGGCATGCTTGCAGGGCGCGTCCGCTCGGTCAGTGCCGAAATCGGCCAAATCGCCTCCGACCATTTTCCGCTCTGGGTGGATATCGACCTGGAGACGCCGATCGCCATCGGAACGGGCGGCGGATGAACCGCCGATGAGCCTGTTTGTCTTTTTCGCGGTGCTCGCCGCCGCTTCCATGCATGCGATCTGGAACGCGCTGGTCAAGGTCCACCTCGACCGTTTCCTGTCGATCACACTGATGACGCTCGGCATGGGTGCCGCTGCGCTGGTGACGTTGCCCTTTGTCGAGGTGCCGAAGCCGGAAGTGTGGCCATACATCCTCGCCTCGGTTGTCTTCCACATGGGCTACAGGACGTTCCTGATCGGCGCCTACAAGGCCGGCGATTTCGCCCAGACCTATCCGCTGGCGCGCGGCACCGCGCCGTTGCTGGCCGCTTTGGGGGGCATTGTGGTGGTTGCCGAGATGCCTGCGCCGCTCGCCATCGTCGGCATCCTCTTGTTGTCGGCGGGCACGCTGGTGCTGTCGTTTCGCGGCGGCGCGCATCTGGAGAAATTGAACCTGCGCGCCGTCGGCTTCGCGCTGGGCACATCGATCTTCATCGCCAGCTACACGCTGTCGGACGGCAGCGGCGCGCGGCTGGCCGCCACCGCGTCGAGTTATGCGGCCTGGCTGTTCGTCTGCGATGCGCTGTGGGCGCTGGTGCTGTGCGTCGTCTTTCGCGGCCCACAGGCGCTGCCGGTGCTGGCGCGCGACTGGAAGGCGGGAATCTATACCGGCGTGCTCAGCGGCGGCGCCTACTGGATCGTCATGTGGGCGATGACCAAGGCGCCGATCGCCTCGGTGGCGTCGCTGCGAGAAACATCGATCCTGTTCGCCATGATGATCTCGGTGTTCGCGCTCGGCGAGAAGATGACGGCATGGCGAGGTGCCGCGGTGCTTAGCATCGTCGCTGGCGTCGTTGCGCTGAGAATGGGATAGTCACGCGATCTCCAGGTCGAACACCATCAGCCCGTCGATGCCGCCTTCGAGCGCCGCGACCAGTCTTGCGCCGGCTCGCTGATGCGCTTCATGCTCCAGATATCCATCGCGTACCGCAGCGTCGCGAAAGTCGATGGTGAAGCCGTGTGTGAAGCCGCGAGCGAAGGGTTCCGGGCTGGTATTGGCGCTGAATTCGACCTTGCCCATGCCGTCGATCACCGGCCGCAACGCTTCGAGATCGGCATGGATTGCCGCGCGCTCGGCGTTGGCGACATCGTCGCGGAATCTGACGAAGACACAGTGCCTGATCATTCTTTGTCCTTCATGCCGCTCGGTTGGTGGAAAACACTGCCGGCGGCAGCGGCTCGCGGCCAAGGATCAGATCGGCGCCCTTTTCGCCGACCATGATCGTCGGGGCATTGGTGTTGGAGGAGGGGATGCGCGGCATCACCGAGGCGTCGCAGACGCGCAGGCCCTCGATACCGCGCAGCCTGAGATCGGGCGTCACCACGCTCATCGCATCGTGGCCCATGCGGCAGGTGCCAACCGGGTGGTGGTCGGTCTTGGAGCTGCGGCAGGCGTAGTCGAACAGTTCGTCGCCGCTCCGCAGGTCGGGTCCCGGCAGTACCTCGCGCAATACATAGGGCTGCAGCGCCTTCTGCCGCATGATCTCGCGCGCCAGCCTCAGCCCCTTGATCGACATGTCGCGGTCATAGGGATCGGACCAATAGTTCGGATCGATCAGCGGGTGGTCGGCCGGGTCGGCACTGTTCAGCCGCACGGTGCCGCGCGAGCGCGGACGCAGGAAGGCCGAGTTCAATGTCACGCCCGGATTGTTCAGCTTCTCGACGCCGGCCTCGATGCCGGAGCCGAGGCCGAGATGCAGCTGGATATCGGGAGAGGCGGCGGTCGGATCGGCGTACCAGAAGCCGCCGGTCTCGAACAGGCTGGAGGCTACCGGGCCTTTCTTCAGGAGCAGATACTGCAGCCCGGCCCACGCCGTCCAGTGCAGCTTGGCGTAGTTGTCGTAGGTGTGGTCGCCGGTGCATTCGGCGATGACGAACAGGTCGAGATGATCCTGCAGATTGGAGCCGACGCCTGGCAGCTCGTGCACCGGCGTCACGCCGACCGCCTTCAAATGGTCGGCCGGGCCGATGCCCGACTGCATCAAAAGCTTCGGCGAGCCGATGGCGCCGGACGAGACGATCACTTCGCGTTCGGCGCGTAGGATCGTTGGCCGGCCGCCCGGCCTGTCGACGATCTCGACCCCTGCGGCGCGGCCCTTGTCGACGACGATGCGTGTCACCAGTACGCCGGTCCTGACGGTGAGATTCTTGCGCTCGCGGATCGGCCGGAGATAGGCGACCGAGGCGGAGGAGCGCTTGGCGTCCTTCTGCGTCAATTGGTAATAGCCGACGCCCTCCTGGCTGGTGCCGTTGAAGTCGGGATTGAAGGGAATGCCCATCTCTTGTCCGGCACGGAAATAGGCCTCGCAGATCGGCAGCGGCGCGATCGGGTTCGACACGCCGAGCGGGCCCTGGTCGCCGTGAAAATCGTTGGCGTAGCGCTGGTTGTTCTCGGCGCGTTTGAAATAGGGCAGCACGTCGCGATAGCCCCAGCCGGCAAGGCCTTCCTCCTTCTCCCAGGCGTCGTAGTCGCGGGCATTGCCGCGCGTGTAGATCTGGGCGTTGATCGAGGAGCCGCCGCCGATCACCTTGGCCTGCGTGTACCGGAAGACGCGGTCCTGCATGTGCTTTTGCGGCACTGTCGACCAGCCCCAGGCGGCGATGCCCTTGGTCATCTTGGCAAAACCCGCCGGCATGTGGATCAGCGGATGCCAGTCCTTGCCGCCGGCTTCGAGCAGCAGCACCTGATGCGATGGATCTTCGCTCAGCCGGTTGGCGAGTACGCAGCCGGCCGGGCCGGCGCCGACGATTATGTAGTCGGTCATGGGATGTAGTCGATCATGGCGTCACCTGTTCATAGCCTCGGCACCGACAGCGCGCCGTCGACATTGATGACCGAGCCGGTCGAAAAGCCGAGCTTGCCGCCGGCGAGTGCTGCCACGGCGGCACCGATATCTTCGCTCTCGCCCCAGCGCATTGCCGGCACCAGCCCGCCGTCGATCAGCCCGTCATATTTGGCGGTGACACCGGCTGTCATGTCGGTGCGGATGATGCCCGGGCGCACCTCGAACACGGCTATGTTTTCGCTGGCAAGCCGCAGCGCCAGGTTCTTCACCCACATCGAAAGCCCAGCCTTGGAGATGCAGTAATCGGCACGTTCCGGCGAGGCCATGGCGGCGCTGACCGAGGTGATGGTGATGATCGATCTCGCACCATCGCTCGGCAGGCCGAGCATCGCTTTGGCAACGGCCTGGCTGAGGAATACGGTGCCGCGCAGATTGATGCCGAGCACCCGGTCGAAATTTTCCGGCTTGAGCTCGAGCAGGTCGCCGCGCAGGACGGTGCCGATGCCGGCATTGTTGACCAGGCAGTCGATGCGGCCGAAGGCGCTTGTCGCGGCATCGATCAGTGCTGCATGGCCGTCGAGGTCGGCGATGTCGCCACTGACATAGGCGAATTTCGCGCCGCGCCCGGTGATGTCGGCGGCGAGCCCGTCGGCGGCTTCGTCGGCAAGGTCTGCGACGAGGATGTCGAAGCCTGCATCGGCCAGCGCCTCGGCGCAAGCAAGGCCGATGCCGCGCGCGCCGCCGGTGACGATGGCTGCCGGGCGGCTCATGTTGCGAGCTCCGTCTTGCGGATATGATCCGCGACGCGCAGCGCCTGTGCGGCGATCGATAGCGCCGGATTGACGGCGGCCGAATTCGGCAGGAAGCCGGCGTCGACGACGAACAAATTGCTGTGGTCGAAGGAGCGGCAGAACGGATCCAGCGGCGAGGTCGCTGGATCGTTGCCCATCTTCACCGTGCCGCACTGATGCGAGGGCGTGCGCTTGTCAAACGGCCGCGACAGCACGATCGGATAGCCGCAGGCGCGGAAATTCTCGCGCATCACCTTGGTCAGTCCGTCGAGCGACTGCATGTTGGAGCGCCGCCACTGCATGACGATGTCCTTGCCGTCGACCACGATGCGGCTCTCGGGATCGGGCAGGTCTTCGCACATCAGATACCAGTCGACGGCGTGGCCGGCCATGAAATCGAGCGCGAATTTGGGCGCGCGCCTGACATTGGCCTTGAGGATGTTGCCGTCGATCTTGCCGAGGAGCTGGACGTTGCCGAGCGGCTTGCCGCCCTTGCCGTCGGACAGATAATAGTCGTTCAGCATCAGCGTCTTCTGGTAGACGGATTTGTTCCGGCGGCGCGGGTCGATCGCCAGCATGGCGCTCGAATTGTGGTTCATGAAGTTGCGGCCGACCTGGTCTGAGCGGTTGGCCAAGCCTTTGCCACCGCCTTTGCCCTTAGGGGAAGGCGAGCGCAGCAGGATGGCGGCGGAATTGACCGCGCCGGCCGATAGGATGACCAGCTTCGGCGCGACTTTCTTCAACGTACCGTCCTGTCGATAGTGGACGGCGGCGATTGTCCTCGCATCCGGCGATGCCTCGAGATGTTCGACATGGGCGCCGGTCTCGAGCTTGATGTTCTGATCGGCTAGGGCGGCCGCCAGCGGCCCGGATTGGGCGTCGACCTTGCCGGCGCCGGTGTTGGGAAACGCGTCCCACGGCGTGCTGCCGTCTTTCAGCCAGGCTTCGATGTCGACGCCGAGCGGCAGCGATGCCGGGTGCAGGCCGAGGCTCTTGAGTTCGGCGCGGGCGCTCGCGATCGGCGGCTCGTCGGGTACCGGCCCGAAAGGGTAGGGCATCGAGTGGAACGGCTCGGTCGGGTCTTCACCCAGCGCACCGCGCACGCGGAAAAGCTGCTCGGCCCTGGAATACCAGGGTTCGAATTCCTCATAGGAAAACGGCCAGGCCGGTGAGATGCCGCCATAGTGCTCCATCTCCGAAAAGTCTTGCCTGCGGTAGCGGATCAGCACGGCGCCGTAGAATTTCGAATTGCCGCCGACATAGTAGTAATTGCCGGGATTGAACGCAGCACCTCCGGCCTCGAGCCACATCTCCTTAGGGCGATAATGGCCGTCGACGAAGATTGCGCGGGTGTCGCGTGTGTGCGGCGTTGCCGGCAGTGGTTCGCCGCGCTCCAGCATCAGGATCGAGGCGCCACTGCCGGCAAGGCCGGAGGCGATCGTGGCGCCGCCTATGCCGGAGCCGATGATGACGATGTCGGGATTTGTCATGGCCGTCAGACGATGCGTTTCTCGGTCGCCGGATCGAAGAACACCGCTTTGGTCAGATTGAAGGCGAGCGGGGTGACCGTGCCGGGCTGGATGTTGGCATCGGCGCGCAGCCGCGCCACCACCGCCTTGCCGCCGAGATTGGTGACCGCGAATGTATCCGAGCCGGCCGGCTCGATGACCTCGATGTGACAGTCGGCGCGGGCGATGTTCGAGGCGTTGCGTTCGGCACCCTCGGGATCGGTCAGTGCTTCCGGGCGGACGCCGAAGATGATCGGTTTTCCCTGGAATGCCGAAAGACCGGCCGGCGCATTGCCCAGCGGCAGCGAGATCGGCTGGCGCGCCTCGCGCTCCATGACGACGGAGAAGCCGCTGCCGTTGCTGCCGATCGTCGCCGGGATCAGGTTCATCGCCGGCGAGCCCATGAAGTCGGCAACAAACAGGTTGGTCGGATTGTTATAGATTTCGGCCGGCGTGCCGAATTGCTGCACCTCGCCGTCGCGCATCACCGCGATCTTGGTGGCCAGCGTCATCGCCTCGATCTGGTCGTGCGTGACGTAGACGATGGTGGTGCCGGTGGTGGCGTGCAGGCGCTTGATCTCGATGCGCATGTCGACGCGCAGCTTGGCGTCGAGATTGGACAAAGGCTCGTCGAACAGGAACAGCTTTGGATCGCGCACCAGCGCCCGGCCCATGGCGACCCGCTGGCGCTGGCCGCCGGAAAGCTGGCTTGGCTTGCGCTTAAGCAAATGGCCGATCTGCAGGACTTTCGCCACCTTGTCGATCGCCTTCTGGCGCTCATCGGCCGGCACGCCGCGCATCTCCATGCCGAAGGCAATATTCCCGGCCACCGTCATGTTCGGATAGAGCGCGTAGCTCTGGAAGACCATGGCGATGTCGCGCTTGGACGGGTGGAGATCGTTGATCGTGCGTCCGTCGACGCGGATTTCGCCTTCGGTGATGGTCTCCAGGCCGGCAATGGTGTTGAGCAGCGTGGACTTGCCGCAGCCGGACGGCCCGACCAGCACGAGGAACCCGCCCTTTTCGAGGTCGAGGTCGATGCCTTTCAGGATCTCGACCGATCCGAAACGCTTCTTCAACCCGTCAATTTCCAGAAAAGCCATGCGATTATCCTTTGACGGCGCCGGCCATCAGGCCGCGCACGAAATAGCGGCCGGCGAGCACATAGACGAGGAGCGTCGGCAGCGCGGCAATCATCGCCGCCGCCATGTTGACGTTGTATTCGACGACGCCGGTCGAGGTGTTGACGACGTTGTTCAGCGCCACCGTCATCGGCATCACGTCGCCGGAGCCGGCATAGGCGGAAGCGAAGAGGAAGTCGTTCCAGATGTTGGTGAACTGGTAGATCACCGTCACCACGATGATCGGCAGCGAGTTGGGCAGCATGATGCGCCGGAAGATCTGGAAGAAGCTGGCGCCGTCGATCTGAGCCGCCTTAACCAGCTCGTTCGGAAACGCTTCGTAATAATTGCGGAAGAACAGGGTGGTGAAGCCGATGCCGTAGACGACGTGAACGAACACCAGGTTCACCGTCGGATTGCCGAAGCCGAAGGTGAGGCCGGTCACGTTCTGCAGCTTGACGCCGAACCGGCCGAGGCTGCCGAGGATCGTTGCCATCGGCAAGAGGACCGACTGGAACGGGATAAAGCAGGCAAACAGCATCAGCCCGAACACCAGCGTCGCCCCGCGAAAGCGCCACTTCGTCAGCACATAGCCGTTGAGCGCGCCGAGCAGGGTCGAGATGATGACGGCCGGAACCACCATCTTGATCGAGTTCCAGAAATAACCCTTCATGCCGACGCAGGTGAGACCCGAGCAGACCTCGCTCCACGCCCTTATCCAGGGTGCGAAGGTCGGCTCCTGCGGCAGCGCCAGCATGTTGCCGTTCTGGATCTCGTCCATGGTCTTGAACGAGGTCACCAGCATGACGAACAGCGGCATCAGGTAGAACAGCGCGAACAGCGCCAGCAGCCCGTAAATGACGATACGGTTGACCGTCCTGGCGCTGATACCGCCAGTGCCCTGGCGAGCAGGAGTGGCCACGGCGCTCATCGCGGCTTCTCCCGAAGCTCGGAATAGAGATAGGGAACGATGATCGCGGTGATGGTCATCAGCATGATCACAGCGCTGGCCGAGCCGACGGCCATTTCGTTGCGCTTGAAGGTGTATTCATACATGAAATTGGACGGCAGCCAGGCCGAACCGCCCGGCCCGCCGCTGGTCAGCGCCACCACCAAATCGTAGGATTTGATGGCGAGGTGCGCGAGCACGATCAAGGCCGAAAGGAAGATCGGCCGCAGCAGCGGGATAACGATGCGGCGGTAGAGCTGGAAGGTGGTGGCGCCGTCGATCTGCGCCGCCTTCAGGATCTCGCCGTCAATGCCGCGCAGGCCGGCCAGGAACATCGCCATGATGAAGCCCGACGCCTGCCAGACGCCGGCGATGACCACCGTGTAGATGACAAAATCCTTGTTCTTGATCCAGTCGAAATGGAAGCTCGTCCAGCCCCATTGGTGCAGCGTCTGCTCGAGGCCGAGGCCGGGGTCGAGAAACCATTTCCAGGCAACGCCGGTGACGATGAACGACAGTGCCATCGGGTAGAGATAGATCGGCCGCAGCACACCTTCGCCGCGGATCTTCTGGTCGAGCAGGATCGCCAGGAACAGGCCGAGTGCTAGGCAGATGGAAATATAGAGGAAGCCGAAAACTCCCATATTGGTGATCGATGTATACCAGGAGGACGGCGGATCGCTTTCGAAAGTCCAGCGCCATAGCCGCTGATAGGCGCGTGGCCCGGTGATGGCGTAGGAGGGAAAGGTCTTGGAGTTGGTGAAGGACAGATAGATCGTCCACAGGATGAAGCCGTAGACGAAGACGATGGTGGCGGCGAAGCTTGGCGCCAGCACGAGCTTCGGCAGCGCGTCCTGAAGGCGCGAGCGCACCGTGGCGCCCGGACGGGCATCGTGCTCCGGCGTCAGCGCGATACTGGTTTCAGCAACTGTGCTCATCTGTCCATTCCGTATGGCGGTCCGGAACTCTGCTGTCGCGGGCCCTGCGGCACGAAGCGTGCCGGTCGGCGCAACCGCAAACCCCACCGCAGAGGACTCTCCCCGGCTTGCGCCGGGGAGATCATTCACATCGACGGGCGCTTACTTGGCGTCTTCGATCGCGCTGACCAGTTGGGTCACGGCCTCGTCCGAGGTCTTGATCTGGCCGTGGACGAATTTCGAGACGACATCCTTGTAGGCGTTGGCAACCGCCGGCGGCGCGCCATAGCCCTGCGCCAGCGAACCGAACAGCGTGCCGCCTTCATTGGCGGCCTTCAGGTCGGCCATGCCCTTCTTGCCGCAAGCGTCGAAATCGGTGTCCGGCACGTCGGTGCGGGCCGGAACCGAGCCTTTGACGACGTTGAAGGCCGACTGGAAGCTCTTCGACAGCGTGGCGGTGGCCAGGGCGATCTGGGCGGCCTTGCGGTCCTCCGGAACGTTGAACATGCCGAACATGTCGGAGTTGTAGACGACGCTGCCGTCGGTGCCCGGGAAGCGGTAGCACAGGAAGTCGGTGCCCGGGACCTTCTTGGCGGCGTTGAATTCGCCCTTGGCCCAGTCACCCATCACCTGCACCAGCGCATCGCCCTTGATGACCATGGCGGTGGCGAGGTTCCAGTCCCGGCCCGAGAAGTTCGGGTCGACATAGGTGACGAGCTTGGCGAGATTGTCGAACGACTTCTTCATCGTGTCGGACTTCAGCGACTCCTCGTCGAGGTCGTTGAAGGCCTTCTTGTAGAACTCGGGCCCGCCGGTCGACAGCACGACCGAGTCGAACATGGTCGCTTCCTGCCAGTTCTGGCCGCCCAACGCGAGCGGGATGACGCCCGCCGCCTTGGCCTTGTCGAGCAGCGCGATGAAGTCGTCGAAGGTCTTGGGCTCGGTGCCGCCGATCTTGTCCATCACCGCCTTGTTGATCCACAGCCAGTTGACCGAGTGGACGTTGACCGGGGCCGCGACCCACTTGCCGTCATAGACCGAGAATTTCTGCAGGGCCGCGGGAACGGACTTGTCCCAGCCTTCCTTTATCGCCGTCTCGGTCAGGTCGCCCATGACGCCGGCTGCGGCGTAGTCGAGCACGGTATAGCCAAGCATTTGCGAGGCGGTGGGGTAGTTGCCGGCCGCCACCATCGCCTTCAGCGCGGTCATGGCGGCGTCGCCGCCGCCGCCGGCCACCGGCACGTCCTTCCAGGCAAAGCCTTCCTTGGCCAGATCCTGCTTGAGCACGTTCAGGGCGGCAGCTTCGCCGCCCGACGTCCACCAATGCAGCATCTGGACTTCCTTGACGTCCTCGGCATGGGCCGCGAACGCAACGCCTGATGCGAGAGCCGTCCCGATAAGCAGTTTGCGCAACATGTACTTCCTCCCTTGTTGACCTTGCACGACCGGCGGATACCCGCCGGGTTCTTCCCAACTCAGCCGACCCACCATCCGGTGCGCTGGCCGCGATGAAACTGGATTGTCTTTTCTTCTGTATAGTCCTCGACGGCGCGCTTGCCGAGTTCGCGTCCGAGACCGGACTGCTTGTAACCGCCGAAAGGCAGTTCGGGATAACCCTCCATGAACGTGTTCACCCAAACGGTTCCCGAACGCACATTCCGCGCCACCGACATGCAGGTATCGATGCTGGCGCTCCACACGCCCGCCGACAGACCATAGGGCGTGTTGTTGGCGATGTGCAACGCCCTTTCAATCGATCCAAAAGTCAGCACCGAGAGCACCGGACCGAACACTTCCTCGCGCGCAATGGCCATGTCTTCGGTGACGTCGCGAACGATGGTCGGATCAAGATACTGGCCAGCGCTGGAAGCAAGCTGCTTGCCGCCGCAATAGATCCGACTGCCGTCGTTTCCCGCGGCCGTTACGTAGCCGGTGACCTTGGCCACATGGTCGGCGGAGATCATCGCGCCGACCTTGGTGCGGTCGTCGAGCGGGTCGCCGACAATCACCTTGGCGGTGAGTGCTTTGACGGCGCCGAGGAACTCGTCGGCGATCGCCTCATGGACGATCAGCCGGCTGCCGGCATTGCAGCACTCGCCGGCATTGAAGAAGCCGCCGAAAACCGCCGCGTCGGCGGCGGCTTCGAGGTCGGCATCGGGAAAGACAATCTGGCCGTTCTTGCCGCCGAGCTCCATCGAGACTTTCTTCAGCGAGTTGGCGGCAGACGCCATGGTCATCTTGCCGACCCGGGTGGAGCCGGTGAACGACACCATCTCGACCAGCGGATGGCTGACCATCGGTGCGCCGACATCGGCGCCCAGCCCGGCAAGGATGTTGACGACGCCATCGGGCGAGCCAGCCTGCATCAGGATCTCGCCGAGAACAAAGGTCGAGGCCGAGGTCATCTCGCTCGGCTTGACCACTGCCGTGCAGCCGGCGGCAAGCGCGAAGGGCAGCTTCTGGCTGACGATCAGGAAGGGAAAATTCCACGGCGTGATGATCGAGACGACGCCGATCGGTTCGCGCAGCACGACGCCGAGCATCGCATCGCCGAGATTGGCGTAGCTTTCACCGTGAAGCGTACGCGCAAGTGCCGCGGCATAGCGCCAGATGTCGACGGCGCCGCCGATCTCGCCGCGCGCCTGGGCAACCGGCTTGCCGGATTCCAGCGCGTCGAGCCGGGCAATCTCGTCCAGCCGCGCCTCGATCAGGTCAGCCGCCTTGAGCAGGATCGCGGCGCGCTCGGCCGCCTTCATGCGCGGCCACGGGCCGGTCTCGAAGGCCTTGTGCGCGGCCTGTACCGCCGCCTCCACGTCCGCCGCGCCGGCTTGTGCATAGCGCGAGACGGTGAAGCCGTGGCCGGGGCTGCTGCGCTCCAGCGTGCGGCCGTCCTGGGCATCGACGAACTTGCCGGCGATCAGCAGCCGGTAGCTTTTCGGCGCTGCGGCTGCCTCCGCGGGCATGGCGATGTTGAGAGGTGCGTTCATGTGAGTTTCAGGTTCCTAAGATCTTGAGAACGCCGGCTTCTGCTTGGCTTTGAAAGCCTCGACGCCAGCCCTGAGATCGCTTGTCAGCGCAATGAAGCCGCTGGCCAGCGCTTCGGTCGCGGCAGCACTCTCCTCGCCTTCGGCGATGGCAATCATCAGCTTGGCGGCCTCGGTCGCCAGCGGTCCGCGCTCGGCGATTTTTTCTCCCCAGGCCTTGGCCTCGACGCGTGCCTGACCGGTCTCCACCACCCGATCAACGATGCCCAGAGCAAGAGCCTCGGTCGCCAGAAACACTTCGCCGCCAATCGCCATCCGCCGCACCGCCTGTGCACCGAAGCGGCGCACGGCGCGCTGTGTGCCGGACCAGCCGGGAACGACGCCGATCGAGGTTTCGGGGAACCCCAGCTTCACCTGCGTTTCCGCCACGCGAAAGTCGCACGCAGCCGCCAGTTCCAGCCCACCGCCCAGCGCATGGCCGGCAAGAACGGCGATCGTCGGCTGCCGCAGTCGCGCCAGCCGCTCGAAGACACGGTGGCCGTAGCGCACCCATTGCACCTGGAAATCGGCGGCGCTCATTTCTGCCCAAGCCTCGACGTCGCCGCCGGCGCAAAAGCCCTTGCCTTCGCCGCAGATCAGCACGACGCGGATGCCTTCCGCCGCCTCGGCTTCATCGAGTGCCGCTTCCAGCGCCCGCAGCATCGGAATATCGAGCGCGTTGAATTTCTCCGGCCGGCGCAGCGTGACAATGCCGATGGCGCCGTCAGTTTCAAAGGTGACGAGGCGCTCAGCCATAGGCGCCTCCAAGCGATGCGCCGCCATTGAGCGACAGGCCGATCGGCCGGTCCCGGTAGAGCGCATCCGGCGTCACTTTCAGGTCGTTGGCGACAGCAAGCGGGACCTCGGCCTGGGCCAGCACATCGCGCTCCAAGTCTACACCCGGCGCCAGCTCCGTCACCATCAGCCCTGCTGGCGTCAGCTTCATCACGCAGCGCTCGGTGACATAGGTGATATCCTGTCCCTGCGCGACGGCACGCTTGCCCGAGAAGGAGATATGCTCCACCTCGCCGACGACTTTCTTGATCTTGCCCTCCTGGTCGATGCGGATGCCGCCATCGGCAAGCGACAGCTTGGCGCCGGCATTGAAGAAACCTGAAAAGACGATCTTCTTCGCCCGCGCGGTGATGTCGACGAAGCCGCCGGCGCCGGCGGTGACGTGGGGTCGCGCCGATAGCTTCGACACGTTGACAGAACCATGGCGGTCGATCTGCAGGAAGGACAGCAGCGAGGCGTCGAAGCCGCCGGCCTGGAAATAGAGGAACTGGTGCGGCGAGGGCATGAAGGCGTCGGCGTTCGACGAGCAGCCGAACTTGAAGTCGAGCAGCGGCACGCCGCCGACCGCGCCCTGTTCGATGACCCAGGTGACCTTGCCGTGCTGGCCTTCCTCGAGCAGGATCCGCGGCACATTGGCCGAGATGCCGAAGCCGATATTGACCGCCATGCCGTCGGCAAGCTCCATGGCGACGCGGCGCGCAATGACCTTCTGGACGTTCATCTCGGCGTTGCGGAAGCTCGACAACGGACGGAAGATCTCGCCGGAGATGGCCGGATCGTAGGGCGTCAGCGTCGTCTGCAACTGGTAGGGCGCCACGACGATATGGTCGACCAGCATGCCGGGCACGCGCACATCGTGCGGTTTCAGCGTGCCGTTCTCGACGACGCGCTTGACCTGCGCGATGACGATGCCGCCATTGTTGCGGGCGGCGAGCGCCTGTTCGAGGCCGCCGAGATAGGCACCCTCATGCTCATAGGTGAGGTTGCCGCGCTCGTCGGCGGTGGTGGCGCGGATGATCGCCACCTGCGGCACGATCGCGCGGAAATAGAGCCACTCCTCGCCGTCGAACTGCTGCACCGAAACGATCGGCTCGCTGGCGGCAGCATTCATGGCGCAACCCTGGTGGCGCGGGTCGGCAAAGGTATCGAGCCCGACCTTGGTCAGCACGCCGGGGCGTTTGGCGGCGGCTTCGCGATGCATGTCGAACAGGATGCCGGACGGCACGTTGTAAGCGGCGACCGTATTGTCGCCGATCATCTTCCAGATCTGCGGCGGTTCCGACGATGACGGCCCGGACGGATAGGAGCCGCACAAAGTGCGCTTCAACAGGCCGGGCTTGGCTAGATGGTCGATGCCCTTGATGCCGTACATGTCACCAGCGGCGATCGGGTGCAGCGTCGTTATGTCCTTGGGATGACCTTCGGCGTCGAAGCGCTCGCCGATGGCGGCCAGCACCGCGTCCGGACAGCCGAGGCCGCTCGACGACGACACCGAAACGACCATGCCGTCCCTGATCAGGCCGGCGGCCTCAGCTGCGGAGACGAGCTTGCTCACGTGGCGCTCCCGAGCTTCGGGTCGATGGCAACGGCCTTGCCGGAGCTGGCCGATTGCAATGCCGCCTCGGCTGATGTCAGCGACCAGACGCCGTCTTCGCCGGTGGCGGAAGGCTGGCCCTCGCCGCGGATCGCGGCATGGAATTGGCGCAGCGAACGGGCATATAGGTCTTCGCGGTCGAAGCTCAATTCCTCCTCGCCCTGTGCCGTGCGCAGCAACACCGAGCCGACCGGCTTCTGCGTCATCACATCCTTGGCGATCAGCGAGCCTTCGCTGCCATGCGCCTCGAAGCCGGTGCCGGCGAATTTTGTCGTGAAGCCCTCATGCGATTGGGCAATGACCCCCGATCCGAAGCGCCAGAGGCACATGGCGCCGTCTTCCAGTCCGCCGGCGGCCATGCCGGCCGATTGCGTGAAGGCCGAGATCTCGACCGGATCGTCGCCGAGCACGAACCGCAGCGTATCGGCATCGTGGACGGTGATGTCGAGCACCACGCCGCCGCCGGCGTCCGGCCTGGTGATCCGCCAGCCCTGCAGGTTTTCCGGCAGATAGACAGAGTGGAAGACGCGCGCGGCGATCGGCCTGCCGATGCGGCCGGCAGCGATCGCTTCGCGCATCGCCCGATGCGAGCCGGCGTTGCGCAGATGGTGATTGGTGCCGAGCACGACGCCGGCGGCCCTGGCGGCGGCGACCATCTTGCGCGCGTCGGCGCTAGTCAGCGCCAGTGGTTTTTCGCAAAGCACATGCTTTCCCGCCTCGATGGCTGCGAGTGCCTGTTCGAGATGCAATTCGTTGGTGGTCGAGATGTAGACGGCGTTGATGTCGGAGCCGAGCAATTCATCAAGCGTCGCGACCGCCGCCGGAATGCGGTTTTCGCTAGCATAGGCGGTGGCGCGCTCCGGGCTGGAGCTCATCACCGCGGTGATCTCGCCGTCCGGCTGCGCGCGGATGGCGTCGATCATGAACTGTCTTGCGATCGTGCTGGCGCCGATCAGCCCCCAACTGACGGTCATGCCGCGTCTCCCATTCCTGCGCAGCCATGCTCTTTGCGATCGGGGCCGCAGCTTTCCCTGACCACGAGGTTGACGGCGCCGATATGATCCTCGGCGCGCGTGGTGCGCGATTGGATCATCTTCAGCACGACATGGGCGGCGCGCTCGCCGAGGCCGGCGGTGTTCACCGACACGCTGGTCAGCGCCGGCATATAGTGCTCGGCCTCGGCCACGTCGTCGAAGCCGACGACGGCAAAGTCCGCGCCGGGTTCCAGGCCGCGCTTGCGCAGCGCCAGCAAGACGCCGAAGGCGACCGCATCGTTGAAGCAAAGGGCTGCAGTCGGCGGCGCGGCCATGGCGAGCGCGGTTTCCAGGCAGGCAATGCCGCCCTTGCGGCTGGTTTCGCCCTCGAAGACCAGCCTGTCGGCCGGTGCGATGCCGAGCGCTTCACAGGCCTCGCGAAAGCCGCCCAGCCGCTCGTGATAGACGACAAGGTCGGATGAGCCGCCGAAGAAGGCCAATCGGCGATGGCCCTTGCCGATCAGATGGGCGGTGGCGAGATAGGCGCCGCGATGATTGTCGGGCGTGATCACCGGGATACGGCTTTCGGGAAGCCGGCGCATGACGAAGACGACCGGAACGCCTGCGGTCTCAAGGCGACGGAACGCGCCAGGCGTGGTGCCGCGCGCCGGCGACACAACGAGCCCGGCGACACCCTGCTCCATCAGCGATTTCAGAACCTCTTCCTGGCGCACCGGGTTTTCAGCCGTATTGGCGATGAAAGGCACGACGCCGGCCGACTGGAAGACGCGCTCCATGCCGACCGCCAGTTCGGCGAAAAACGGATTGGTGAGATCATTGATGACCATGCCGATGACGTTGGAATGGGCCTTGCGCAGATTGGCGGCGCCGCGGTTATAGACATAGCCGACATCTTCGATCGCCTTGCGCACCTTGAGCGCGGTTTCGGGCCGGATCAGCCCGCTGCCTTGCAGCACCAGCGATACCGTCGATTTGGACACGCCCGCCTCACGGGCGATGTCGAGTATCGTTGCCTTGGCCCGGCTGGCCATCCAGATCTGTCCTCCCGGTGGTTTCTTAGCGATTTTGTTGGAACGATCTAATCCCTACGGCACATTTGAGTCAATCGCGTTTTTGCGAACCCGAGAAAAATGCGGCTCAGGGGGCGCAATCCTCCGACAAGTAGGGCTTTCACCTGTTGCGATGAAGCAATTTTGAGCTGCGCGAGGCAGGGAGCAAAATATCTTGATTTATTGGAACGTTCCATTTAATAGGCACTGGGAAGGGAGAGAGCCATGGACATCACCTTGCCCGGGGAAGGCGGCGGCCGTGTCCGCTACCGGCTTGACGGCCAGCCGGTGCAGCCTGTGGCCGACGCGCGGTTCTCGCGCATCGCCTACGCCGCCGCCCATGTCGTCGCCGATCCCTTCGCCATGACCGATCCCTGGTCGAGGCCCGCCGTCGACTGGGACAAGACGATGGCGTTTCGCCGTCACCTTTGGCGGCTCGGCTTTCGCGTCGCCGAAGCGATGGACACCTCGCAGCGCGGCATGGGTTTCGACTGGGCAAATGCCAAGGAATTGATCCGCCGCTCCATTATCGAGGCGCGCAGCGTCGACGGCGCCGATCTCGCGTCAGGCGCCGGCACCGACCATCTGGCGCCGGGGGCCGCCAGCACGCTCGACGATGTCATCGCGGCCTATGAAGAGCAGCTCGGCTTCATCGAAGGGCTTGGCGGCAAGGCGATCATGATGGCCAGCCGGGCGCTGGCGGCGACCGGCAAAGGCCCCGACGATTATATCGGCGTCTACGATCGCATCCTGTCCCAGGCATCCGGCAAGGTCATCCTGCACTGGCTGGGCGACATGTTCGACCCGGCGCTGAAAGGCTACTGGGGCAGCAGCGATTTCGAAACCGCCCTCGAGACGGTGATCGCGATCATCGAACGCCATGCCAGCAAGGTCGAAGGCATAAAGATATCGCTGCTCGATGCCGGCAAAGAGATCGCGCTCAGGGAGCGGCTGCCCGAGGGCGTGGTGATGTTCACCGGCGACGACTTCAATTACCCCGAGCTGATCGCCGGCGACGGCGACAGACATTCGCACGCGCTGCTCGGCATTTTCGATGCCATCGCGCCGGTCGCCAATGCGGCGCTGGCAAAGCTGGCCGAAGGCGACCGCGCCGGCTATGACGCGCTGATGGCCCCGACAGTGCCGCTGTCGCGCAAGATCTTCGAGGCGCCGACCGAATACTACAAGGCCGGCGTCGTCTTCATGGCATGGCTGAACGGACATCAGGAGCATTTTTCGATGATCGGCGGCATGCAATCGGCGCGCGGCATCCGTCACTATGCCGATGTCTTTCGCCTTGCCGACCAGGCGGGGTTGCTGGCCGACCCCGAGCTCGCGATTGCCAGAATGATAAGCCTCTGCGCCGTAGCGGGCGTTTGATCGCAAGACGCTACAGCGTCCGGTCCAAAGCTTGGTCCGGGTGGCTTTGCGATTTGCCTTGTCTGGGCAAATCTGTATGCGGTATGCCTCCAGCAACAGAGAAGCCGATCCGGCGCTCCGCCGGCCAACTGGCAAAGCTGCCGTTCTGCATTGGGGTAAGCTGATGACCTTCGACCTTCATGGCAAGCGCGTTTTCGTGGCCGGACATCGCGGCATGGTCGGCTCGGCCATCCTGCGCCGATTGGCCGACGAGGATTGCGAGGTCCTGACCGCCTCGCGCGCCGAGCTCGATCTTCTCGACCAGGCCGGCGTGCGGCGCTGGATGGCCGACCGCAAGCCGGATGCGGTGGTCATGGCGGCGGCCAAGGTCGGCGGTATCCTGGCCAACAACAGGCTTCCGGTCGATTTTCTGCAGGACAACCTCGTCATGCAGAACAATGTCATCGACAGCGCCTTCCGCAACGAGGTGCAGAAGCTGCTGTTTCTCGGCTCGTCCTGCATCTATCCCAAATTCGCGGCGCAGCCGATCTCCGAGGACGCCTTGCTGACCGGCCCGCTCGAACCTACCAATGAATGGTATGCGATCGCCAAGATCGCCGGGCTGAAACTGTGCCAGGCCTATCGGCGCCAATACGGCGTCGACTACATCTCGGCGATGCCGACCAATCTCTATGGCCCGGGCGACAATTTCGACCTCAATTCAAGCCATGTCGTACCCGCCCTGATGCGCAAGGCGCACGAGGCCAGGCGCGCCGGCCGCAAGAGCCTGGAGGTGTGGGGATCGGGCACGCCGATGCGCGAATTCCTGCATGTCGACGACGCCGCCGACGCCCTGGTCTGGCTGTTGAAGAATTATGCCGGCGATAGCCACATCAATGTCGGCTCTGGGGAAGACATCACCATTGCCGATCTTGCCCGCACCATCGTGTCGGTCGCCGGCGCCGATGCGACGATCACATTCGACGCGACGAAGCCGGACGGCACGCCGCGCAAGCTGATGGACGTGTCGCGCCTATTCGCCACCGGCTGGCGCCCACGCTATTCGCTGCGCAGCGGCTTGGAACAGACCTACGCCTGGTTTCTGGAGCACGTCGAGACCGGCGATCTCCGCCTCGGCGCAGCCTGAGGCCGGTATTGGCGAGCTCGGCATCAGGACTGGATGAGGGCGAGAACGCCAGCCGATGAAAACACCGACGGCCAATTGAGGGATTATCTGGATGGTGGGCGTGACAGGGATTGAACCTGTGACCCCTGCAATGTCAATGCAGTGCTCTCCCGCTGAGCTACACGCCCATCCGAAGCCGCGCATACACCATTTTTGGTTCTGCACGTCAATAGCGGGAAAAGGGAAAGAATGGCTGGCTTGTCTCTTTGTTTTGACGCAATTCCGGACGGAAAACCGCTTCACACTTTTCCTGGAATTGCTCTAGTCGATCAAGACGCGACAAAAGTGCGTCAGGCGGCCTGCAGCATCTTTTCGACTTCGTTGACGAGGTCGCGCAGGTGGAACGGCTTCGATAGCACCTTGGCGTCTTTCGGCGCCTTGGAATCAGGATTCAGCGCGACGGCGGCGAAGCCGGTGATGAACATCACCTTGAGGTCGGGATCGATCTCGGTGGCGCGGCGGGCGAGCTCGATGCCATCCATCTCGGGCATGACGATGTCGGTCAAAAGTAGCGAAAAAGGTTCCTCGCGCAGCCGCTCATAGGCACTGGCGCCATTGTCGAAATCGCTGACCTGATAGCCGGCGCGCTCCAGCGCCTTGACGAGGAACCGGCGCATGTCGTCGTCGTCTTCCGCCAGCAGAATGCGTGCCATCTTGTCCCGTCCGAATCACCCAACCGACAATGCCGTGCGGCAAGCCCGTTAACCATGCTGTATATGAGGAGGTGACGGTAAACATCAAGTGAACGTTGGCCGCACAATCCTGATTTGGCTGGCACTTCGGCGGCTGGACATGCGGGCGGCGAGGTGGCACTTTCCTTATCATGATGCATTGGTATTTCCGGGTTCCTTCAAATTGAAAACGGCAGCCGAGGATTTTTCGGTCGTTCCACCCTTCGAAATCCGATCGGGCGCAGAACAGCGCGTTCCCTTCCTCTTCAACTCGCCGCATAGCGGCCGCTACTATCCGGACCGGTTCATGGCGATGGCCAAGCTGGACCGCAACGCCATCCGCCGCTCCGAGGACTGCTATGTCGAGGAATTGTTCGGCGGCGCCGTCGCGCTCGGGGCGCCGATGCTGGCGGCAAACTTCCCGCGCGCCTATCTCGACGTCAACCGGGAGCCGTGGGAACTCGACCCGCGCATGTTCGCCGAACCGGTGCCGTCATTCTGCAACATCCGCTCGGCGCGGGTGGCCGGCGGGCTCGGCACCGTGCCCAAGCTGGTCGGCGAGGGGCTCGACATCTATTCCGGCCGCTTGCCACTGGCGGAAGCCGTGGCGCGCATCGAAGCGGTCTACAAGCCCTATCACGAGACGCTGAAACGGCTTTTGACCAGAACCCATGCGCGCTTCGGCTACGCCGTCCTGATTGACTGCCACTCGATGCCCGCAAGCATAAGGGTCGGCGACAGCGGATTGCGGCCGGATTTCATCGTCGGCGATCGGTTCGGCATTTCCGCCGCGGCGACGTTGACCGAGACGGCTATCGGCCTGCTCACCGGCATGGGCTACAGCGTCGCCCACAACAAGCCCTATGCCGGAGGCTTCATTACCGAGCACTATGGCCGCCCCGTGCGCCATCTGCACGCGCTGCAGATCGAGGTCAATCGCGGGCTCTACATGAATGAGCGGACGTTCCAGAGATCGGCTGGTTTCGACGCCCTGGCCGGCGATCTGGCGCGGTTTTCGGCCGAACTGATGGCGATGCCCGATCACAATTTCATGGATCTGCCGCTGGCCGCCGAATAGCGCCGGAATCGCGGTACTCGCCGCTCATGCGGCAGCGTAAAAAAAGACCGCATCGTTTGCACGACACGGTCGAAGTCTAGGGAGGAAACGCCCAAGGAGGGCATGGACAGGAACCCCTGTCCGAGAACAAACGTATTGTGCGCTGCACAAATGTCAAGGCGCGTTCCAGCTTTTTTAATTCACTGTGAAGTGGAAATTGCATTTCCATGACGGCGGCGTTGCATTCGAGCAACAGTTGGCACCGTGCAAAAGGCTCCAAACGCCCTTGTTTCGGCATAAATCCGTAGGCAAACCGGCATCTCAGACATGCTGGAGCGGGAGAATCAGTTGGACATCAGCATCGAGTTCATGCGGCGCATTGCGCGTGCCGCCGCAGCCGAGACCTTGCCGCGCTTCCGCAATCAGGGCGCGGTCACCAACAAGGAGCACGGCAGCTTCGACCCGGTCACCGAGGCCGACCGTGAAGCCGAGCGCGCCATCCGGGCGGTGATCAGCGCGCAATACCCCGATCACGGCATCCTCGGCGAGGAGCATGGCAGCGAAAACATCTCCAGCCGGCATGTCTGGGTGATCGATCCGATCGACGGCACGCGCGCCTTCATTTCCGGCCTGCCGGTATGGGGCACGCTGGTCGGGCTGACGGTCGACGGCGATGCCGTCGCCGGCATGATGTCGCAGCCCTTCACCGGCGAGCTGTTCTACGCCAATGCTTCCGGCTCGCATTATGAAGGTCCGGGTGGCCCGCGAAAACTCACGACGCGCAAGACCACAAATCTCGCCGAAGCGACGCTGTTCACCACCACGCCGGCGCTGTTCAAGGGAGACGCGCGCCTGCGCTACGACCTGTTCGAGCAACAGGTCCAACTCGCCCGCTACGGCACCGACTGCTATGCCTTCGCCATGGTGGCGGCGGGCAGCGTCGATATCGTCGCCGATCCCGGATTGAAGCCCTACGACATCGTGGCGCTGATCCCGATCATCGAGAAGGCAGGCGGCGTCGTCACCACTTTCGAGGGCGGACCGGCGGAAAAGGGCGGCGACATCCTGGCGGCGGCGACACCGGAGCTGCACGCGGCGGCGATGGCGGCGCTGTGCGGCTGAGCATCCGGTGCACCCACGCGTCTGTTTTTGCGCAAATCCGCGTTTGAAATGGACTCATGGGCCGCGCTTGTGGGACGCGCTTGTTTTTTACGCATGTCGTCATCGCAAAACCGATGCGCACTTTTGACATGCATTAGCTGTCGGCAGGCCAAGCGTCCGAGAGACGCAGGCCCCACAAAATGAGCACGAAAGAGATGAGGCCGGTCGGCGCGGACGAATACGCCACGCCTTTGATCACGGCTTCCTGAAAGGCGCTTCCGTGGAAGCCTCCGGCCGCCAACGGCATTGTCTCGTTGCCGGCTCCCCAGGCGCTGGCGATCACGTAGGCGGCCAGGATCGCCAAAGCCGAATAGATCAGGAGCCAGAACGCAATCCGCGACATCGCCGCGCCGAGATTGAGCCTAGACCATGTGAGGCCTAGCGCCAGCAAGAGAACGCCCTCCAGGGCGCTGAGCGTGTGCGCGGACAGTCCGAGCCGCGGTGCGGCGAGGTACGGTATTGCAAACCCCTCGAATGACGAAAACAGCAGCAGCGCGACGCCAATCTGCAGTAGCCGATGCCCCTGACGTGACAGCGTGTTCGATGCGTTCATGGTCGTTTTTCTCCCGGCGAATTGCCTCCAATCTCTTTGGCCGCTACCTAGCGCTCGATGCCTGAACGGGAATAAGGGGCAAGCTGCGCCGGGCAAGCAACCCGCGCAGGCTTTGTTGCCGGGCGCCGGCGAAGCGGTCAAACAGCGTCGCCGGTTCCTGGGATGAAGGCATCGAATGCCGCAAGCAGTTGCTCGCGATAGAGGTCGGCTTCCTGCAGGATCTCATGGCGGGCGCCGTCGATCATCACTAGCGAGCCGACGCGCAGACGTCTCGCATAGGCCTCGACTGCCCTGGTCGAGACGACCTGGTCGGCGCCGGCGGCGATCATCAGCAAGGGCACCTGGATCTTGGCCATGAAATCCGGGTTGCTGACGATCAAGGACGCCTCCGTGGCCGCCTTCAGCCAGCGGATCGTCGGTCCGCCAAGCGCCAGCTGCGGATAGGTTTCGTAGATCAGCGTGTTGCGCCGATAGCGCGCCGGATCGCTGGTCAGCTTGTTCATGGCGAAGGGCACTGATTCCTTGGGTCGCGGACCCCATGCGGCATAGAGCCGTCCAAGGCCGAGAAGGCAGAACAGCGAACAGATGCCGCGAACGGTTTTTACCGAAACCGGGAGGTCAGGCACGGTGAAGAACGGTGCGATCAGCACCATGCGGCGCACGCGGTTCGCCATCGAGGGCGCGGCGAGCAGCGCAATCACCGCGCCGGCCGAGTGGGCCAGTATGTAGTAGGGGCCTCGGCAATCGGGCAGCACGATCTCCTCGAAGAACTGCTCCAGATCGCCGGTGTAGTCGAAGAAGCTCCGGACGAAGCCGCGCTGTCGGTCGCCGATCAGCCGGTCGGAAGCGCCCTGGCCGCGCCAGTCGAGGGTTGCCACGCCAAAGCCCCGGTCGGCAAGGTTGCGAATGGTCTCGAAATATTTCTCGATGCACTCGTTGCGGCCGGTCAGGACGACCACGGTGCCCTTCATCGGGCGGGTAACCGCGGCAAACAGCCCATAGCGGATCTTCTTGCCGTCGCGCGTGGTGAAGAAGCCGCCGGCCGCGTTTTCCGGCAGCGGATTGCCCGGAGTTTCGTGGAAGAGGGGGGGCTGGTGGAAAAGATCGGTCATACGGTGTTTGGTTGGTGTCGGTGCCGACGGGCGCAAGTCAGGCATAAACGCCCATGCGCCAAAAGCAAAGGAATTCGGGACGCCGGGGAGGTCGACCCAGGCAGCGAACAAGTAAGGCCGGAAGCAGCCTTGGGCGTGCTTCCGGCCTCAGTCGACCGGGAGGAAGGGACGTTACACCCGGTTCGGCCTCGTCGTGTCGCCTTTCCGGCGACCTGTTCGTGATCTCGAGAACAGTTTTAATGCCGCCTGGCTGAACGCTCGCCGAAGCCACGGTTCATCTGCCGTTCATCGGCATCGGGACGTGGGCCGGGACCGGTCCCGTTCGGACGCGGGAAATCTTGAAATGCCGTCGTCCGCTTCCCAAATTTGTCATGCGGCCGCCAATGTCGGGGCCGCTGGCCCATCCGGAACGCCATCACGGGTTTCGCACCGGCCATACGCAACCTTGTTGCTCAACAGGAGAACACACCATGCGTCACGTTGATTTTTCCCCGCTCTACCGTTCGACCGTCGGTTTTGACCGGCTGTTCACCATGCTCGATTCGCTTGCGCAGCCGGAAGGCCAGACCTACCCGCCTTACAACATCGAGCGCACGGGTGAGGATGCCTATCGCATCTCGATGGCTGTGGCCGGCTTCTCGGAAGATGAGATTTCGATCGAGGCTCACCGCAATGTGCTGACAGTCAAGGGTGAGCGCAAGGAGGAAGGCAATGGCGAAGGCTCCGAACTGCTCTATCGCGGTATCGCCAGCCGAGCCTTTGAGCGCCGCTTCCAGCTTGCCGATCACGTCGAGGTTGTCGGCGCCGCGCTGAAGAATGGCCTGCTCTTCGTCGACCTCAAGCGCAACATCCCCGAAGAGCTGAAGCCGCGCAAGATCGCGATCACCTCGGCTCCGGCCAAGGCCAAGCAGATCGAGGCCAAGACGGCCGCCTAAGCCAGGCAGCTAAACTCTCCGGGGACGCCAACTCCCCGGGAAAAAAGGGGCGGTGCAGCAATGCGCCGCTCTTTTTGCTGGGTAAGGCTTGCTATCCGGCGAGAAGGTAGCCGAAACGGTCGACCTCGTCGGGCGTGGTCGCGAAGCTGGTGACGAAGCGATAGAGCGCTTCGTCTTCGCCAATGTGGCCGTCGTAGCCGAGCGGCCTGTGCCAGTCGTGGAAGGCCGCGCCTGCCGCTTGCATTCTTTCGGCCTCGGCCTTTTTCATCACCGCGAAGACCTCGTTCGCCTGCGGTAGCCAGGCCAGCCGGGCCGAAGGGGAATCTTCTATCGCCGCGGCAAGCCGTGCCGCCATCGCATTGGCGTGCCGTGCCGTGTCGAGCCATAGCCCACCCCTGAAATAAGCATCGAATTGCGCGGCGATGAAGCGCGACTTCGAGAACAGCTGGGCCGCGCGCTTGCGCAAAAAGGCCAATTCCTTGGCTCGCTCGAGGTCGAACAGCACGATCGCCTCGGCGCACCAACAGCCATTCTTGGTGCCGCCGAAGGAGAGGATGTCGACACCGTGCTTCCAGGTCATTTCGGCCGGCGTCGTTTCCAGCGCGACGAGCGCATTGGCAAAGCGGGCCCCGTCCATGTGCAGCGGCAGTCCATGCTGCTTTGCGATCGCTGAAATCCTGGCGATTTCGTTCAGCGTGTAGACGGTGCCGACCTCGGTCGACTGAGTGATCGAAACCGCCATCGGCCGCCCGGAATGGACGTTTTCGGGTGCGAAACGGTCCACCGCCCGTTCCAGATTGCCGGCATCGATCTTGCCGAGTGCGCCTTCGACCGTATAAAGCCGCGAACCGCCGGTGAAATATTCCGGTGCACCGCATTCGTCCTCGATTACGTGCGATTCGCGATGGCAGAAGGAAATGCCGCCTGGCTTGTTATAGGTAGTCAGCGACAGCGAATTGGCAGCTGTGCCGGTGGCGACGAAAAACACCGCGACTTCGCATTGGAAAATTTCATTGAAGCGCTGGAAAACGGCCTTGTCGAGGACGCCGTCGCCATAGGCGGTGGAGAAGCCGTCGGCATGGGCCGACAGGCCGGCAGCGATACGGGGATGGGCGCCTGCCCAATTGTCGGAAGCGAAAATCATGCGTCTGCCTATGCTGGGGAAATCGGTGCGAGCTTGGCCGCTTTCGCATGCCGGCCGCAAGTGGCAGATACCGAAAATCCGCTAAAGCCAGCGAAACGCATGAGCGTACATGCAGCGACTGAAGGTTACGCTGACACCGCGTTCCGCGCAATTTTCTGTCGCCAAAGCCCCAAGAATTTTGTGAATCGGTCTTGTGTGCATCCAAAATTTCTGTCATAAAAATTTAGGACAGTAGTGCTGTCTTATTTTGTCGCACAAAACTGGCCGCATTGGCATATGATTGCGCCTCTGCGGCAATTGCCGCGAGCGACAGCTAGACAGCCTGGCTCTGGCCTGTACGAATACCATATGCGAACCATGCGGAAGGCCGCACGGTCGACAAGAATTTCGCAAGACGTGCCGCAAGATTGAAAGGGGAGCCACGCGCTTCCCGACGGAAACCAGCGCCCGAAGGGGACGGAACGGAGGACAGGACGATGACGGACATGACGCCATCTGCGATGAAGGCCGCGCAGACGAAAGCGGCAGCCGTCAAAAATCCGTCCCTGACCAATATTGGGCGAACCAGCACCGGCTATGCCGCGCACGGCCTCTACGATCCGCGCAATGAGCATGATGCCTGCGGCGTTGGCTTCATCGTCAACATGAAGGGCGTAAGGTCACACCAGATCGTCGAGGACGGCCTTGCCGTGCTCGAAAACCTGACGCATCGCGGCGCCGTCGGCGCCGATCCGCTGATGGGCGACGGCGCCGGCGTGCTGGTGCAACTGCCGGACCGCTTCTTCCGCGAGGAGATGGCCAAACAAGGGGTCGAATTGCCGAAGCCCGGCCACTATGCCGTCGGCCACGTGTTCATGCCGCGCGACCCGGAGCTGCAGGCGCATATCGAAGGCATCATCGCCGAGGTGGCGCAACTCGAGGGCCAGCCGCTGCTCGGCTTTCGCGACGTGCCCGTCGACAATTCGTCGCTGTCCAAGGCGCCCGACATCGCCGCTTCCGAGCCGGTGCACCGGCAGGTGTTCCTGGGCCGCGGCGCCGAGATCGAGAACGACGACGATTACGAGCGGCGGCTCTACATCCTGCGCAAGGTCATTTCCGGCCGTATCCACGAGGAGACCAAAGGCGTCGACAACGGCTTCTATGTCGTCTCGATGTCCTCGCGGACCATCGTCTACAAGGGCATGTTCCTGGCCTATCAGGTCGGCGCCTACTACAAGGACCTCACCGACCCGCGTTTCGAGACGGCGCTGATCCTGGTCCACCAGCGCTTCTCGACCAACACGTTCCCGTCGTGGAAGCTGGCGCATCCCTACCGCATGGTCGCCCATAATGGCGAGATCAACACGCTGCGCGGCAACGTCAACTGGATGGCGGCACGGCAGGCCTCGGTCGATTCCGAACTGTTCGGCAACGACATCTCGAAGCTGTGGCCGATCTCCTATGAAGGGCAGTCGGACACCGCCTGCTTCGACAATGCGCTCGAATTCCTGACGCAGGGCGGCTATTCGCTCGCCCATGCCATGATGATGCTGATCCCGGAAGCCTGGGCCGGCAACAAGCTGATGGGTCAGGACCGCAAGGCCTTCTACGAGTATCACGCAGCCCTGATGGAGCCGTGGGACGGACCGGCGGCGGTTGCCTTCACCGACGGCCGCCAGATCGGCGCCACGCTCGATCGCAATGGGCTGCGGCCGGCGCGCTACATCGTCACCGACGACGACCGCGTCATTATGGCCTCGGAAGCCGGCGTGCTGCCGGTGCCAGAGGAAAGGATCGTCAAGAAGTGGCGGCTGCAGCCCGGCCGCATGCTGCTGATCGACCTGGACAAGGGCCGCATCGTTTCCGACGAGGAGATCAAGTCGGAGATTGCGACCAGGCACCCGTACAAGAGCTGGCTCGCCAACACCCAGCTCATCCTCGAGGATCTGAACCCGGTCGAGCCGCGCGCCCTGCGCAGGGATGTCTCACTGCTCGACCGCCAGCAGGCGTTCGGCTACACCCAGGAAGACACCAAGCTGTTGATGTCGCCGATGGCGACCACCGGGCAGGAGGCGGTCGGCTCGATGGGCACCGACACGCCGATATCGGCAATGTCGGACAGATCGAAGCTGCTCTACACCTATTTCAAGCAGAACTTCGCACAGGTCACCAACCCGCCGATCGACCCGATTCGCGAGGAACTGGTGATGAGCCTCGTCTCCTTCATCGGGCCGCGGCCCAACATCTTTGATCTTGTCGGCACTTCGCGCCGCAAGCGGCTCGAAGTGCGCCAGCCGATCCTGACCAATGGCGATCTGGAGAAGCTGCGCTCGGTCGGTCACACCGAGGACCGTTTCGACACCAAGACGATCGACATCACCTATGCTTCGAATGAAGGCGCGGCCGGCATGCTGGGCGCCATCGACCGGCTGTGCGAGCGCGCCGAGGCGGCGGTCGCCGGCGGCTACAACATCATCATCCTGTCGGACCGTCAGCTCGGGCCGGACCGCATCGCCATTCCGGCGCTGCTGGCAACGGCGGCCGTGCATCATCATTTGATCCGGAAGGGATTGCGCACCTCGGTTGGGCTCGTCGTGGAATCCGGCGAGCCGCGCGAGGTGCATCATTTCTGCTGTCTCGCCGGCTACGGCGCCGAGGCGATCAATCCCTATCTCGCTTTCGACACGCTGCTCGATATGCACAAGCGTGGCGAATTGCCGGCGGAGGTCGATGCCTACGAGGTCGTCTCCCGCTACATCAAGTCAATCGGCAAGGGCATCCTCAAGGTGATGTCCAAGATGGGCATCTCCACCTACCAGTCCTATTGCGGTGCGCAGATCTTTGATGCCATCGGGCTGAAGTCGGACTTCGTGCAGAAGTACTTCACCGGCACGGCGACGCTGATCGAAGGCGTCGGGCTGGACGAGATCGCCGCCGAAACGGTCAGCCGCCACACCGACGGCTTCGGCAACGACCCGGTGCTGCGCAACAGCCTCGAGGTCGGCGGCGAATACATGTTCCGCATGCGCGGCGAGGCCCATATCTGGTCGCCGGACGCAGTGGCGACCTTGCAGCACGCCGTGCGCCAAGGCTCGTGGGAAACGTTCAAGGACTATTCCGCCCAGATCGACAGCGACACGGCACAGGCGCAGACCATTCGCGGCCTGTTCAAGATCAAGCTGGCGCAAGAGACCGGGCGCAAGAAGGTCAAGCTCGACGAGGTGATGCCGGCCGCCGATATCGTCAAGCGCTTCTCGACCGGGGCGATGTCCTTCGGCTCGATCTCCAGGGAAGCGCACACGACACTGGCGCGCGCCATGAACGCCATCGGCGGCAAGTCGAACACCGGCGAGGGCGGCGAAGAGGCCGACCGCTATCTGCCACTGCCGGGCGGCGGCAAGAACCCCGAACGCTCGGCGATCAAGCAGGTCGCTTCGGGACGCTTTGGCGTCACGGCGGAATATCTGGTCAATTCCGACATGATGCAGATCAAGGTCGCGCAAGGGGCGAAGCCCGGCGAGGGCGGCCAGCTGCCGGGCCACAAAGTCGATGCGACCATAGCCAAGGTCAGGCATTCGACGCCGGGCGTCGGCCTGATCTCGCCGCCGCCGCATCATGACATCTATTCGATCGAGGATCTGGCGCAGCTCATCTACGATCTGAAGAACGTCAACCCGGCGGCCGACGTATCGGTCAAGCTGGTCTCGGAAGTCGGCGTCGGCACAGTTGCGGCCGGCGTTGCCAAGGCGCGTGCCGACCACATCACCATATCAGGTTATGACGGCGGCACCGGCGCCTCGCCGCTGACCTCGCTCAAGCATGCCGGCAGCCCGTGGGAGATGGGCCTTGCCGAGACGCACCAGACGCTGGTGCTCAACGGTCTCAGGTCGCGCGTCGCGCTGCAGGTCGATGGCGGCCTGCGCACCGGGCGTGACGTCATCATCGGCGCACTGCTCGGCGCCGACGAGTTCGGCTTCTCGACCGCGCCGTTGATCGCGGCCGGCTGCATCATGATGCGCAAGTGCCATCTCAACACCTGCCCGGTCGGCGTCGCGACACAGGACCCGGTGCTGCGCAAGCGCTTCAAGGGCACGCCCGAGCACGTCATCAACTTCTTCTTCTATGTGGCGGAAGAGGTGCGGGCGCTGCTTGCCGAGATGGGCCATACCCATCTCGACCAGATCATCGGCGACACCGACCTTCTGGAAAAGCGCGAGCTGATCCAGCACTGGAAGGCGCGCGGGCTCGACTTCAGCAAGATGTTCTACAAGCCTGATGCGCCGCACGAGGCGGTGCACTGGACCGAGCGGCAGAAGCATCCGATCGACGACGTGCTCGACCGCAAGCTGATCGAACTGGCAAAGCCGGCGCTCGAAGCCAGGCAGCCGGTCAGTATCGAACTGCCGATCCGCAACGTCGACCGTTCGACGGGCGCCATGCTGTCGGGCGAGGTGGCAAAGCGCTTCAAGCACAAGGGCCTGCGCGAGGACACGATCTCGGTGAAGCTCACCGGCACGGCCGGCCAGTCCTTTGGCGCCTTCCTGGCGCGCGGCGTCTCGTTCGAACTGGTGGGCGCTGCCAACGACTATGTCGGCAAGGGCCTGTCGGGCGGCCGCATCGTCATCCGCCCGCCGGAGAACACGAAAATCGTTGCTGCCGAGTCCATTATTGTCGGCAATACCGTGCTCTACGGCGCAACCGAGGGCGAGGCCTATTTCTGCGGCGTCGCCGGCGAGCGTTTTGCCGTGCGCAATTCGGGTGTCGCCGCCGTCGTTGAAGGCGTCGGCGACCATGGTTGCGAATACATGACCGGCGGTATCGTCGTCGTTATCGGCCAGACCGGCCGCAACTTCGCCGCCGGCATGTCGGGCGGCGTCGCCTATGTGCTCGACGAGGCGGGCGATTTCGCCGAGCGCTGCAACATGGCGATGGTCGAGCTGGAGCCGGTTCCGGAAGAGGACGACCTTATGGAAAAGCTGCTCCACCATGGCGGCGATCTCGACCACAAGGGCCGTGTCGACGTATCCGGCGATATGACCAGCCATGACGAGGAGCGGCTCTACCAGCTGATCTCCAACCACGTCCACTACACGGGCTCGGTGCGAGGTCGCGAGATCCTCGACGACTGGGCGATTTTCCGGCCGAAATTCCGGAAGATCATGCCGGTCGAATACCGCCGCGCGCTGATCGAGATGGAACGTATGCGCATGAACGTGGCGGCGGAATAGATTTGGAAATTGCCGGGAAGCCATGCGTCCCGGCAACCATCTTCATCAACAATCCTGACCTCGGACTGAAGGTTGCCACGGCTGCCTTATGAGGTTAACGGGTGCGTCGCCAGGCGTGCCTTCCGGACAGCAGGGACTGGACTATGGGCAAGGTAACAGGGTTTCTCGAGATCGACCGGCAGGTGCACAAGTACCAGCCGGCTTCCGACCGCATCCGGCATTTTCGCGAGTTCACGCTGCCGATGTCGGACAAGGAGGTCGAGAAACAGGCCGCGCGCTGTATGGATTGCGGCATTCCGTATTGCCATGGACCGACCGGCTGCCCGATCCACAATCAGATCCCGGACTGGAACGACCTCGTCTACAATGGCGACTGGGACAACGCGATCCGCAACCTGCATTCGACGAACAATTTTCCGGAATTCACCGGCCGCATCTGTCCGGCACCTTGCGAGGAAGCCTGCACGCTGAATCTCGAGGACATTCCGGTCGCCATCAAGACGATCGAGCAGGCGATTGCCGACAAGGCCTATGAAACCGGCCATATCCGGCCCTATCCGCCGGAACGGAAGACCGGCAAGCGCGTCGCGATCATCGGCTCGGGGCCGGCGGGAATGGCCGCTGCCCAGCAACTCGGTCGTGCCGGCCATGACGTTCACGTCTATGAGCGCGAGAGCCGGCCGGGCGGGCTGATGCGCTACGGCATCCCCGATTTCAAGATCGAGAAGCATTATATCGACCGGCGCATCGAGCAGATGCAGGGCGAAGGTGTCAGCTTCCATTGTGGCGTCAATGTCGGCGTCGACAAGCCGGTCGCCGAACTGCTCGCCGAATATGACGCGGTCCTCTATTGCGGCGGTTCCGAAACACCGCGTCCGGCCAACATCCCGGGCGATGATCTCGACGGCGTGCACGACGCCATGCCCTATTTGGTGCAGCAGAACAAGCGCATAGGCGGCGAGCCGATCCAGTCGGTCGCATGGCCGTCCCGCCCGATCGTCGCCGGCGGCCAGCATGTCGTCGTCGTCGGCGGCGGCGACACTGCCTCCGACTGCGTCGGCACTGCCTTCCGCCAGGGCGCGGTGCGCGTCACCCAGCTCGACATCCGGCCGCAGCCGCCGGAAAAGGAAGACAAGCTGTCGGTCTGGCCCTACTGGGCGACCAAGATGCGCACCTCGTCCTCGCAGGCCGAAGGCGCCGAGCGCGAATTCCAGGTGGCGACGCTCGAATTCATCGGCGAAGACGGCCAGCTGACCGGGGTCAAATGCTGCGAGGTCGACGAAAAGCGCAAGCCGATCGCCGGCACCGAATTCGTTATCCGCGCCGATCTCGCGTTCATCGCCATCGGCTTTGCCGGGCCAGCCGCTCGAGGGCCGGTGTCGGAGCTCGACGGGCAGATGACGATCGTCACCGACAGCCGCCGTTCGAAGAATGTCGAGGCCAATGATCGGGATTACAGGACCAGCGTCGAAAGGCTCTATGCGGCGGGCGACGTGCGGCGCGGCCAGTCGCTGGTCGTCTGGGCGATCCGCGAGGGCCGCCAAGCGGCGCGCGCCATCGACGAGGCGCTGATGGGATCGAGCGTGCTGCCGCGTTGAGTCCGTTCCGAAGAGGTTCTGCTTACTGCCGGATCGCCGTCGTCGTGTCGGATGCGGCCGCCGTCGCAGGCTGTGTCTTCGGCGGCCAGGAGAAATCGTCGGCACGGCCCGGTGAGGCGTCGGGCGCCTTGCCCTCGATGACAAGCCTTTCGCCCGGCAAATTCTTGTCAGCTTTTGCCGGCGGGGCGGCGCCGAGAAGTTCCGAGCCGCCGTCCAGTGCCGGATCGCTGAGCAGCATCGGCACGGTGCGATCGACGGCTATCGGTGCGGCAGCAGGTGCCGGCGCCTCGACGGGAGCGCCGGCCGGGGCAGAAGCCGGGACCACGCTTCCCGGCGCGGCCAGCCCAAGGATCTTCATCAGCGGCTTTTCGGTATAGAAGGCGAGCTTGCGCTTGCCGGCCTTCGACATGTTGATGCCATCGTCGGAGCGCAGGCGCACCGATTGGCCGTTGATGTCCGGACCGCTGGTGATGAAGGCGCCGTTCTCGTCGACGAACCCGTCCCAGACGTCGACGAATTCGCCGCCGTGGCTTTCGGCGGACGAGCGGAATATGTCGTTGAAGGCCAGCATGTCGGAGGTCATTTTCGAGACCCGGATGGCCGGCATGCCGACCCACAGATACGGCACCTTGGTTGCGGCGATGGCCTTGCCGAACGCATCGGTCCGGCGCTCGTATTCCTTGGTCCAGTTTTCGGATCGCGGCTGCTCGCGCACATCGCCGACGCGCATCTGCTGTCGGTCGTTGGATCCGAGCATGACGACGACGGCTGCCGGTTTCTCGGCAGCGATCAGCGACTTGACCTGTTCTGGCCAGTTGTAGACATCGTCACGCACGAAGCCGGACGATCCGTTGGCACGGATGACGATCCTGACGCCGGTGTTCTCGGCAAAGGCGGCGTCGAGCCCCTCAGCCAGCCCAGACGCCATGAAATCGCCGACCACCAGAACGACGCGTGCATCCGGCGCCTTCTCGGCCACCGGGGTTGTCGGTTCGGCCGGCGGCGGCCGGCGACCGGACCGGGGCTTCCTCAGCTTGGGTCTGGGCTTTGCTCTCTGGAATTCTCTCTGGAATTCGGGCGGCGGCTGCTCAAACCGCTCGCTTCTGCGCGGAAACAACAGGTCGCGTAGCGACCAGCCACGACTTTCCGGCTCCTGCGCCATGGCCGAGGTATGAAAGGCACTGGCGGCGCCGACTGCCAGAACGGCGATCGCCACAACGAGGATCGGCACGCGACGAACGATTAACCGGATGCGCGCAGCCGAAACCAATCACCCTCTCCATCCCGTAACCGGCTCTAGTTCTGCCTGAGCCATTTGAGCACTTCCTTGCTCGGATACCCGTCCTGGGTCAAGCCGGCCTTTGCCTGGAAGGCCATGATGGCGGTTTTCGATCCGTCACCGATCTTGCCGTCGAACTTGCCGTCGTAATAGCCGTGCTCAGAAAGTCGCTTCTGAAGCTCCTGCCTTTCCTCGAAGGAGAGCTTGGTAAACGGTCGCTTCCAGTCCTGCACAAGCCCGCCATAGCCGGCGATTTCGTCGGCAAGAAGGCCCACGGCGAGCGCATATTTGTCGGCATTGTTGTAGCGCTTGATGACCGAGAAATTCTTGATCATCAGGAAAGCCGGCCCGCCGCGGCCGCCGGGCAGCTTCAACGTCGCCTTGTCCGCACCGTTCTTGAACGGCTTGCCGTTGGCACGGGTGACGCCCAGCGCCTGCCATTGCGACAGCGACTTCGAGCCTCCGGGCAGCTTCTTGCCGTCCGGAAGGCTGACCTCATAACCCCAGGTCTTGCCTGCCTGCCAGCCGTTCTTCCTCAGCAAATTGGCGGCTGTCGCCAGTGCGTCGGGAATCGAATTCCAGATGTCGCGCTTGCCGTTGCCGTCCATATCGACCGCATAGGACTGGTAGCTGGTCGGGATGAACTGGGTATGGCCCATTGCGCCGGCCCATGAGCCGCTGAGATGGCTTTCGTCGATGTCGCCGGTTTGCAGGATCTTCAGCGCCGCGATCAGCTGGGTGCGGGCAAATTTCGCTCGCTTTGGGTCGGCATAACCAAGCGTCGCCAGCGAGCGCACGACATTGCGCATGATGTCATCGCGCTTGAGGGTTTCGCCATAGTTCGATTCCATAGACCAGATGGCCAGCAGGATGTAGCGGTCGACGCCGTATCTTACCTCGATCCTGTCCAGCCAAGGCTTCCATTTCCTTGCCATCTGCTGGCCGACGGCGACCGACTGGTCATGGACGCGGTTGTCGAAATAATCCCAGGCGGGTGCGGTGAATTCGGGTTGAGTACGAGCCTTTTCCAGCACCACCGGGTCAGCATCGTTGATGCCCTTGAATGCCTGGTCGTAGACGGAGCCGGAAACGCCGCTCGCCACTGCGGTAGCACGGAAGCTGGCGACCCATTGGCGGAAGCCGGCATCGGCAAAAGCCGGCCCGCTGGGCATGAGCAAGGCAAGCGAGAGGCTGGCGGCCGTCAGGACGCTGGTGAAGCGCCTTGCGGCGTTGCGAACGGACATCTTTTCCTCCTTCTTCATGTCAGGAAGACTATTCATCGCCGAACCCGGTTAGCATTTGGTTTACCATAGGTGCCGTCCGGGGTGAAAAGATGCGTCAATGCTTTACCAGCTGAGATTTCTGACCCGCCGTTCAGTAATCCTCGATTTCGGCATGAAAATGTCTCGAATCGGGATTGCCGAACAGGCATGCAAATGGATAATTGGCACATGAAGAGAGTTCGCAAGGCAGTATTCCCGGTTGCCGGTCTCGGCACGCGCTTTCTCCCCGCTACCAAGGCCATTCCCAAGGAAATGCTGACGGTCGTCGACAGGCCGGTCATCCAGTATGTGGTCGATGAGGCGCGCGATGCGGGGATCGAGCATTTCATCTTCGTGACCGGCCGCAACAAGGCGGTCATCGAGGATCACTTCGATGTCCAGTTCGAGCTCTACGACACGCTTGCGCAGCGCGGCAAGGACGACCAGCTCGCCCGCCTGCAGCGGCTGCAGCCGGCGCCGGGGCAGACCAGCTTCACCCGCCAGCAGGTACCGCTCGGCCTTGGTCACGCCGTCTGGTGCGCGCGCGAGCTTGTCGGCGACGAGCCCTTTGCGCTGCTGTTACCCGACATGATCATGCAGTCGGAAAAAAGCTGCATGAAGGACATGGTCGAGCTTTACGCCGAGACCGGCAACAACATCGTCGCCGTGCAGGAATGCGATCCGGCCGAGGCGCACAAATACGGCATTGTCGGCCGCGGCGAGGACGCGCATCACGGTTTCCGCATCACCGGCATGGTGGAAAAGCCGAAGACCGGCACGGCGCCGTCGAACCTCTACATCAACGGGCGCTACATCCTGCAGCCGGAGATATTCAAGATACTCGAAGGTCAGGAAAAAGGCGCCGGCAACGAGATCCAGCTCACCGATGCAATGCTGAAGCTGCAGAAGCAACAGCCCTTCTACGGCTACCACTACCGCGGGCGGACGTTCGACTGCGGCTCGCCCGAAGGCTTCGTCGAGGCCAACGTTGCCTTCGCACTGTGGCGCAGCGACGTGAATGCCAGCATGGCCGGTGTCATTCGCACGCTTCTGGACGAACTCGCGCCGTCAGAACGCCGCGGCGTAGCCTTGTAGTTTCAACACCGGCTGCCGCTGACCGGCTAAAGCGCGCCGCGTTCGACCGGCCTCATGCGACGCGCTTTAGGTTCTTGTTTTATGCAAGTCGTTATCGCAAAACCGCTGCACACTTTTGCGCGACATGCATTTAGCGCTGCAACTTCAAGCCGACGAAGATACTGTTGGCCGTGTAGCCGCGCCCAACCAGGTTGCTGGTCAGTTTTTCAGTCCTGGCGCGGGTGGTGAGCCCGGTGTAGCGGTTCAGCCACCACGTCAGCCCAGCCTCGGCGCTCAGCGTCAAATCATGGTCGTCGGAGCCGGTATAGTCGCGCCATTCAAGGCCGAGTGCGGCATTTCCGGTCAGGTTGGCGCGGATTTGCCGCTCGCCGGTGAGGCTGCCGGAATAGAGCATGTCGCCGCTTTCGCCCGCGTTCGTCGTGTTCTCGGCGGTCGTCTGTGCGGTGAGCCCGATCGTGGTGCCGCGTTCCGGCGACCATTTGAGATCGGCATTGACCGTCGCGCCCGAAATCGCCGGCAGGGCGTCGTCGTCGATGGCTTCGCGCAGCCAGCCGACCGAGAACTCGCCGCTAAGCTTCTCGCGGAGATCGACCTCGACGCCGGCCCGTGCGCCAAGCCTGGTCGAGGAGCGCTGGAAGCCGTTTGGATCGACGCGCAAATCATAAGCGCGCCGGCCGATCTCGATTTCGGTGAACGGGGTGATGGCAGGCGAGATCTCGTAACCGGTGCGCAAAATGGCCGTGTAGAGCGTCGAGTCGCGGCCCTTCTGCGACAGCGATCCGCCCGACGAAAGCTTGGCGTCACCGAAGATGTCGTGCTCAACCGCGCCGGTCAGCGCGAAGCGCATCTTGCCGGCATCCTTCTCGACGGCGAGACTGCCGTTCACGGTCTGGCGCACCGGCTGCCCAACGGCACCGACGATGGCGTCCGGCGACGAGGCCGATTCGGGCACGGCCTCATAGCCCAGCTTGGCGATGGCGCGCAGATCACTGTCGAGATCGATGTTGAGCGTGCCGTCGACGCGGCCTTGCGCCTCGTGAATGTCATAGCCGGACAAGGTTTCGCGGAAGATGCCATAGCCCTCAACCGTCGCCGAATTCTCCCGCCAATCGGAGACGGCGTTGAAGCGCAGCGTCGTTTCCGACAGCAATGCCGGCTTGCCGAGGCTGCTCGAATCGGCGTTTGTCGAAGACGTCAGGCCTTGCTCGAGCGTCGGCCGGATCACGAAGGAGCCGATCTTGATGCCTGTGGCGGCGAACGGATCGTCCTCGTTCTTTTTGTTCTGGCCTTCGATGGCTTCGGTGCGCTCGGCGCCGGGGTCGAGCCTGAGCCTTTCGGCGGAATCGACGGTGACGGCACGGCGGTTGACCGTATCCTGCTCGTCTATGGCAGCTGTATCGGTGTCATCGGTCGTCGCCGCGGCTGCAATCGCAGTCCCCTTGCGCTTCTGGCTGTCCGCGGTCTCGTCTTCGGCGTTGGCCGCATTGGTGGCGCGTTGCGTTGCGCTTGGCCGCCGTCGCGGCGGCGGAGCAGGGTTGTCGGGAAATGGGTCGCCGCTGGCCTCTGGCGGATCGAAAGTGCCGCCGGTTGTGGCCGCCTCGCCCGTGCCGTCGTCAGGCAAGGCCCCCGGACTGGCCGGACGATAGGTAGGCAGCGGCTTATTGTCGTTGGCGGTTGCAGCAGCCTGGGCGGCTTGGGTTCCAGCCATGCTCGATTGCCTGATCTTGTACTGCTGGTCGTCCAGGATTGTCGATTCCGAAACCTCGCCGCGCAGCTCGGTTTCCTGGGCGCAAAGCAGCGCCGGCCGCGACAACGCAAGGACACTGGTTGCCAGCAGCAAAGCGCAGACCGCCTTGCCCTTTCGTCCCATTTTGCTTTGAGGCTGAAACCCGGACATCGGCACCACTGCTTGCGCGGCGCACGCGCGCCATACTTACGAAACCGTAAATGGGGATGGTTAACGGAGCGTTGAGGGATGGGCCGTCAAGGTGTTCGGGGCGGCAATTCCGTTGGACAGGCGCGCGCCGAAGCGCTAATCGCATCGTCCATGGACGTGAAATCCCCAGACAGGAAGCGGCACGACGGGCAGGCCGCGATTGCCTCGGCGCTGAGAACGGTGGCGACGGAGCAGGCCGGCGTCGCGGCACTGGCAGACGCTCTCGAAAACGGGCTGGCCGAGCCGTTCGCACGGGCCGTCGACATGGTGTCGCAGATCGATGGCCGCGTCATCGTCACCGGGGTCGGCAAAAGCGGCCATATCGGCTCGAAGATCGCCGCGACACTCGCCTCGACCGGCACGCCGGCCTTCTTCGTCCACCCTGCCGAAGCCAATCACGGCGACCTCGGCATGATCGCCAGGAACGACGCTATCGTCGCCCTGTCGTGGTCGGGGGAAAGCCTCGAGCTCAAAGGCATCATCGCCTATTCGAGGCGCTTCTCGATCCCGCTGGTCGCGGTCACTGCGGGCGAAAAATCGGCTCTGGCGCGCGCGGCGGACGTGGTGCTTCTGCTGCCGCGAGCCCCGGAAGCCTGTCCGCACGGCCTTGCGCCGACGACCTCGACGCTGCTGCAAATGGTGATGGGCGATGCGCTGGCCATCGCGCTGCTCGAGGCACGCGGCTTCACCCCGGACCATTTCCGCACGTTCCATCCCGGCGGCCAGCTCGGAGCCAACCTGACGCAGATCCGCGAGATCATGCATGTCGGCGACAGGCTGCCGCTGGTGTCGTCAGGTACCGGCATGCGCGAGGCAATCCTCGAATTGTCGCGCAAGGGGTTTGGCTGCGTGGCGGTCACTTCGGCGGACGGCAAGTTGATCGGCATCATCACCGATGGCGACATCAGGCGCCATATCGGCAGCGATCTCCTGGCCATGAGCGTCGATCAGGTGATGACCAGAGAGCCAAAAATGGCCGCGCCCGACACGCTTGTTGCGACGGCGCTGCAGACGATCAACGACTCGGCCATCACCAGCCTGATGGTGGTCGAAGGCAGGCGGCCGATCGGGCTCGTCCATCTGCACGACCTGCTACGGATCGGTGCTGCCTAGTCTAGCGGGTTTTCTAGACCGCCTCGACCGTCAACTCCAGATCGGTATCGGCAGCACCCGTCACGCGCACCTGCGTGCCGGCTGGCAGGTCAGGGCCGGAGACGCGCCACAACGTGTCGCCCAGCTTGATGCGGCCGCGCCCGTCCCTGATCGGCTCGGCAAGCGTCGCCGTCCGGCCGACCATCTGCGCGCCGCGGCGGTTGAGCAGCGGCTGGTCGGTCTCCTCATGGCGCCCGCCTACCAGCCGCTTGCCGACATAGGCCGAGACCAGCGACAGCGCGAGGAAGACGACGACCTGGACCTGCCAGGTCCAGAAACCGGCGTCCCAGATGAGCAGCGAGACGACGCCGATCAACAGCGCGGCAATGCCGATCCACAGCATGAAAATGCCGGGCGCGATGACCTCCATAACCAGCAGGACGAAGCCGAGGACCATCCAGCTCCACGGGCCGAGTTCGGAAACAATGCGGTCGAGCATGGCTGCGGCCTCAGGTCTCGCTCGGGCGAACCACCGGTGGGCGGGCGGCCTGTCGTGCGGCGCCGGCGGTGCCTTCGCTCCGGAAAACCTCCTTGGCGATTTCGCCAATGCCGCCGAGCGTGCCGATCAGCGATGAGGCCTCCACCGGCATCAGAACGAGTTTGCTGTTTGTCGCCGAGCCGATCTTGGTCAGCGCTTCGGTGTATTTCAGCGCGACGAAGTAGTTGAGCGCCTGCACGTCGCCCTTGGAGATCGCCTCCGACACCACCTGCGTGGCGCGTGCTTCAGCCTCGGCCGAGCGCTCGCGCGCCTCGGCGTCGCGGAATGCGGCTTCCTTGCGGCCCTCGGCCTCCAGAATCTGCGATTGCTTGAGGCCTTCGGCGGCGAGGATCTGGGCGCGCTTATTGCGCTCGGCCATCATCTGGCGGCCCATCGATTCGACGAGATTGGCCGGCGGGTTGATGTCCTTGATCTCGACACGAGTGATCTTGATGCCCCAGGGGTGCGCGGCCTCGTCAACGACGCGCAGCAGGCGCTCGTTGATGGCGTCGCGGTTCGACAAAAGTTCGTCGAGGTCCATCGAGCCCATCACGGTGCGGATGTTGGTCATCGTGAGATTGAGAATCGCATTCTGCAGGCCGGAGACCTGGTAGGCGGCCTGCGCCGCGTTGAGCACCTGATAGAAGGCGATGCCATCGACGGCAACGGTGGCATTGTCGCGGGTGATGATCTCCTGCGTCGGGACATCGAGCACCTGCTCCATCATGTTCATCTTGGCGCCGACACGATCGATGAAGGGCACGATCAGGTTGAGGCCTGGGTTCAATGTCTTGGTGTAACGGCCAAAGCGTTCGACGGTATAATTATAGCCTTGCGGAATTGTCCGGATGCCCTTGAAAAGCACCAGCACGACAAGGGCGACAAGAACAAGAAGCGCGATATCAAAACCACTGAAACCCATTTGGCTCTCCCCTCAAAGGCCGGCCATGTTGGACATTCCACGCGGCCGACTTGACCAAACACTTAAGTGTGTTTCAGCAACGTTACAATCGGGTGATCATGGATGCCGGTGCATAGACAGGTGATCTGTTCAGGCCCAGCCGGACAGCTCGCGCCGTACCATTGCCTCGATCACCGCCATGCCCTCGGCACTGTCGTTGAGGCAAGGGATGTGTGCGAACTTTTCACCGCCGGCATGGTGGAAGGTCTCGGCCGCTTCCCTGCCGATTTCGTCCAGCGTCTCGATGCAGTCGACGGAAAAGCCCGGATTGACGATGGCGATCGATTTCACGCCTTCACGCCCTAGTCTTTCGACCGTCTTGTCGGTGTAGGGCTGCAGCCATTCCTGCGCGCCGAAGCGCGACTGGAAGGTGGTGATCAGCTTCTTTTCATCCCAGCCGAGTTTTTCGCGCAGCAGCCGCGTCGTCTCGAGGCAATGGGCCTGGTAGGGGTCGCCCTTGTCGGAATAGGGTTTCGGAATGCCGTGATAGGAAGCGATGACAATTTCCGGTTCGAAGTCGAGGCTCGCCAGATGCTTTTCGATCGAACGGGCGAGCGCCTCGATATAGGCCGGCTCGTCGTAATAGGGCGGCACGCTGCGAATGGCCGGGGCATGGCGCATCTTCATCAGCGCGCGAAACAGCTGGTCGTTGGCGGTCGCAGTCGTCGTCGCCGAATATTGCGGATAGAGCGGGAAAGAAAGGATGCGGTCGCAGCCTTGCTCGACCAGTTTGTTGGCCACGCTCTCGGTCGAAGGCCTGCCGTAGCGCATCGCCCAGTCGACGACGACGTTGGGTAGATCGCCGAGCGCAAGCCCGAGCTTCTCGGCCTGGGCGCGGGTATAGGTGCGCAGCGGCGACTCGTTACGCTCCCTGTTCCATATCCTGGCATAGTTGGCGCCCGATTTCGTCGGCCGGGTGGTGAGGACCACGCCATAGAGGATCGGATACCAGATCGCCTTGTTGAGCTCGATGACGCGCGGATCGGACAGGAACTCCCGGAGGTAGCGCCACATCGGCTTGAAGTCGGTGCCGTCGGGGGTGCCGAGATTGATCAGCATGACACCGACTTTGCCGGTCCTGACCAGAGGGCGCCCTGCCGACGGCGAGGCGGTAGTCTTCTCGGCTCTGATTTCAGCAGGGCTGGCACGGGTCATGAGGTTCTCCAACACCGCGAACCAACGGTGCCGCGGCGAAAGTAGCGATGCCGCGCTGGTTTTCAAATGCTGCGTCTGGCCGCAGCTAATCCCAGAAATGCAACACCCGCCCGGTTTGCCGGGCGGGTGCATTGCGTTCCTGCGGCCGGATTACTTCGAGGCCGCCGGGATAGTCAAGGTTGCGCCGACCGGCAGCCGGCGTGGCTCGTAGGCTTTGTTGGCATCATAGATCATTTTCCATTTGGTGCCGTCGCCATAGGCCTTCACCGCGAGATCCCAATAGGTATCGCCGGCGACGATTACATGGCTGCTTTCGGCCGGTGCCGGCTCAGCCGGCTTGGTGGGCTCGGCAGGTTTTGCCGGCTCGGTTGGGGCCGGCTCGGTTGGGGCCGGTTCACTTGGGGCTGGCTGACTCGGGGCAGGCGCTGTCTCGGCGGGCTTGGCCGGTTCGGCCGGAGCAGGGGTCGCCGGAGCCGGTGTGGCCGGAGCCGCAGGTGCCGCCGGCTGGGCCGGCTCGGCGGGTGCGGGTGTTGCCGGCGCGGTTTCCGGCGGGACGGCCGGCGGCGTTTTGGAAATGTCGCCGGAGCCGGCCGGCATTTCGGGCATTGCCGGCTCAGCAGGCTTTATCGGCGCTGCCTCAGCAGGTTTTGGCGGTTCGGCCGGGTTGGCAGGTTCTGCGGCCGGGGCTCCGGTCGCGGCGATCTCGGTGATGCGGCCGTCGAGCTTGGGCGTATAGGGCCGGTGCGCGCCGAGGTAATCGGCAACGACCTGTTCCAGCCCCGGGCCGTAATCATAGGCGTTCTTGGCCTTCTCGGCGAACACCTTGTAGCCGTCGCCGCCCTGGCGGACATAGTTGTTGGTGGCGACCAGGTAGTCCTTGTCCGGTTTGATCGGCGTCCAGGCGCCGCCTTCCATGACCTCGGCCGATTTGACGCGTCCGTTAGGCGGCGCCGATTTGTCGAACGCATATTTCAGGCCGGCAACCTGCGGGAAGCGCCCGGCGCCGTCCTCGACCTGGCTGAGGCCGCTTTCGAGCCCGGCAACCAGATCCTTGCCGGAGATCTGGAAGGTCGCCAGCGTGTTCTGAAACGGCAGGACGGTGAGAACCTCGCCCATGGTGACGGTGCCCTGGTCGATCGAGGCGCGCAAGCCGCCACCATTCGAGATGACGATCTCTACACCTTGGCCCTTGACCCGGTCGAGGACGGCGTCGGAGACCAGATTGCCCATCTCGCATTCGCGGGCGCGGCAGTTTTCGCGGCTGCCGTCGATCGCCTTGGTGGTCTCGGCGACTTCCTTGTTCTTCAAAGCCTCGATCGGCGCGCCGAGTTCCTTGATGCGGGCAAGCACGGCGGGATCGGGCGTGATCGATTTGTCGAGATGGATCGGATCGCCGCTGGCCTCCTTGACGACGCCGTTGTCGTCGAACACGACCTTGAATTCGCCGAGATATTTCGAATAGGACGCCGCCTGCACGACCGGCACTTTGTAGCCGTCCGGATTGTCGACCATCGTCGGATATGGGCCTTCCGCCTTGGGATCGGTGTTGGACAGCAGCGAATGGCTGTGGCCGCCGACCACCACGTCGACGCCCGGGATCTTGGCGATCACGTCGCGCTCGCGCTTGTAGCCGATATGGGTGACCGCGATGATCTTGTTGACACCCTCCCCCTTCAGTTTTTCGACCTCGGCGGTGATCGACTTGACGTCATCTTCAATGGCGATGTTCGGGCCAGGGGTGGCAAGCTCCGGCGTGTCGTTGGTGACCGCGCCGACGATCCCGATCTTCTGGCCGCCGACCTCGACCACGATCGACGGCTTGACGCGGTCGCCGAGCTTGGATTGCGCATTGGCCTTCACATTGGCGCCGAGCACCGGAAACTGGATCATGTCGAGAAACGGCGCCAGCGCCGACTCACCATCGTCGAACTCATGGTTGCCAAGAGCCTCGGCATCGAATTTCATCTGGTTGAGGAATTCGCCTTCGGTCTTGCCTTTGTAGGTCGTGTAGAAGAGCGAGCCCTGGAAATTGTCGCCGGCGCTGAGCAGCAGCACGTTCTGGCCTTGCAACTTCTTGCGCTCCTGGGCGATCGCGGTGACCAGGCGGCCGGCGCCGCCGACGCATTCGCCCTTGGTCTCCTCCTCGGCCGAGCAGGTCGATTCATACTTGTTGTTGCTCTCGATGCGGCTGTGCCAGTCGTTGATGTGCAGGATGTTCAGCGTGTAGTCGGCAAAGGATATCCCTGCCGACAGGCCAAGCGCCGATGCCGACAGCGCGGCGATGGCAGCGATCTTCTTCATTCTCGTCTCCCGGATAACTGGACCAGACGCGTTTAACGCTCTTGTTTGACTGGGATGTAACAGCCCTCTCGGGCCATGTTCACATCGCGTTTCAGTCGATGCAAGCGGAAATCGGTATCAGCTTTGCCGGCGCAAGAAGACGGCGGCTTGAAGCCGCCGCCCTTTGCAAAGTCAATTCGGAATCGAATTTCAGGTGCGCCTGGTCAGCACAAAATTCTGCCCGCTCGCGCTGGTGCAATTGAGCTGGCTTGTGGAGACCATCAAGCAGTTGAAGCTGATCGGCGTCTGCCGGATCAGCGAAGTGCCATGGATCTCGACCGAGGTGCCGCCCGTCATGGTGTAGCTGCCATCGGCAAGCTTCTGGCCGGTATCGGTGGCGACGGTCGCGAAGCTGCCGGCTTTGAAGGTCGACAAGCCGGTGCCCTGTGCGTCGATCCAGGAGCCTTCGACCCCTTTGGCCGTGATCACCGGCGGCTCGCCTGGGCCGGTGGTGGTGCAGGCCGCCAACGTGACGGCAGCGGCTGCGGCAACGCCAGCCGAAAGCAACCTTTGCACAATCGTCATCATCAAATTCCTCTCCTCGGTCCGCCCTCTTCAATCGCCCGATTTCCAGGCGATTGCAAGCTGGCGGAGTGTCGAGGCAACGCTGCTATCGAACGAGGATGTTGCGGAATTGCCACGGGTCTTTGGTGTCGAGGTCCTCGGAAAACAGACCAGGCCGATTGTCGAGCGGTGTCCAGTCCGTATAATAGCTCCTGACCGGCCCGAGATATGGGTTCTGCACGTCGAGGCAGCGCTTGTAATCCATCTCGTCGGCTTCGACGATGCCGGCCTCGGGATTTTCCAGCGCCCAGACCATGCCGGCCAGCACCGCCGACGTGACCTGCATGCCGGTGGCGTTCTGGTAGGGCGCCAGCTTGCGCGCCTCGGCCAGCGACAGCTGCGAGCCATACCAGTAGGCGTTCTTGGCGTGGCCGTAGAGCAGCACGCCGAGTTCGTCGATGCCATCGACCAGTTCGTTTTCGTCGAGCACGTGATGCACGGGCTGAGCCTCGCCGGCGGCACCGAACATCTCGTGTAGTGACAGCACGGCGTCGTTGCAGGGATGATAGGCGTAATGGCAGGTCGGCCGGTACTGCACCTTGCCCTTCTTGCTGTGCAAAGTGAAGAAATCGGCAATCGAAATCGCCTCATTATGCGTCACCAGGAAGCCGTATTGCGGACCGGACGTCGGGCACCATGTGCGCACGCGCGTGTTGGCGCCGGGCTGCTCCAGAAAGATCGCGGCCTTCGAGCCGTTCTTGTGCTTTTTGGCGTTCTTCGGCATCCACGTCTCATGCGTGCCCCAACCGAGCTCGGCCGGCTGCAGGCCTTCCGAAATGAAGCCTTCGACCGACCAGGTGTTCCAGAACACGTTCATCGGCTTGGGTTTCTTGGTGCGCTGGGTGTCGCGCTCGGCGATATGGATGCCCTTGACGCCGGCCTTCTTCATCAGCCTGGCCCAGCCTTCGCGATCATGCTGCGCGGGTTCCGAGAAGTCGAGGCCAAGATCTGTGGCGAGGTTGACCAGTGCCTGCTTGACGAACCACGAGACCATGCCGGGATTGGCGCCGCAGCACGAGATCGCCGTGGTGCCGCCCGGGTTCTTCGCGATTTCAGTACGCACCGTCTCGCGCAGCGCATAGTTGGTGCGTGACGCATTGTCGGCCTTTTCGTCGAAATAGAAGCCGAGCCAGGGCTCGACCACGGTGTCGACGTAGAGGACGCCAAGCTTGCGGCAGAGCTTCATCAGCTCGAGCGAAGAAGTGTCGACCGACAGGTTGACGCAAAAGCCCTGGCCGCCGCCATTGGTCAAAAGCGGTGTCAGCAGCTTCTTGTAGTTCTTTTTGGTCACCGCATCCTGCATGAAGGTGATGCCGCGCTCGTCGAGCAATTTGCGGTCGGTGTCGCGCGGGTCGATGACCGTCATGCGCGACTTGTCGAATTTGAAATGGCGCTCGATCAGCGGCAGCGTTCCCCGTCCGATCGAGCCGAAGCCGATCATCACGACAGGGCCGGTGATCTCACCGTAAACGGGCCAGTTTTCATTCGCCATTTATCGATTACTCCCTCAAAAAACGCTTCGGAACAGCGGCTTGGCCGCGGCGCGACAAACCATAGATCATTGTCACAATAAAGCGAAAAGCGGACGGCCGGCCTCACGCCGCGCCATCCCGGCTACGGCTCGACCAGTCTTGCGAATTCAGGCTTGAAGAGGTCACGTGCCTCGGAGACCGGTAGTTCCAGCAGATCGTCGGCGCAGGCCTGGATGGCATGCGGCAGGGTCTGGAGCCCGAACACCAGAACCTGCTTGTCGCCCTCACGCCAGAGGCTCGCCGCCAAATTTTCGTCGATGAGATCGTCCATGCCGCATTCGGCTTCGTGATCGATATCGGCCTGATCGGTCGGTTTCTTGCGCCGTTGCTTGACCAAGGAGGCGAGGGAAGGGCCTGGCTTGCCATCTACCGTATCCAGGAAAATGTCCTGAAGGCCGAGCAGGACGCCGCGGCGCACATCCATGATGTAGGTGTCCGAATAGTTGGTCGGATGCGCTCCGCCGCAGAAGATGCTGCCGGACTCCCGCCAGCTCATCAGCCGCGGCGTCAGCGAGGTCACTTCGAATGTGCTGTCCTCATAGCCACCGAGGGTGCCGTCGTTCACACCGTCAATCGACCCGCCTTCGTTGAAGCCGGCATATTGCGCCGCCACGCAGCCCAGTGCGCCAATGTTTGCGCGCCAGTGCCTGTCTTGCAGCAGAGCATTCGCGGCCTCGATTGGAACGTTGCCGGACAGTTCGACAATGCGCGGCGTGGCAAATTTGGTGCGGGGGTCGACGACATAGCGGTAGGTTGCGTCCGGCCAACCAGTCGTCTTGCCGTTATCGAGCTGAGTGTCCATCCGCAGATAGTCATAAGGGGACGTTTCCATGGTGAGCGGCGTGTCATTGCCGAAGAACTTCATGAAGCTGAAATCGTAGAGATCGAGCGGGCTGCTGGGCTCGTTCCCGGTCACCTGCCGACTTGCGACCCGTTCCAATCTGAGCGGCAGCGCCTTCTTTCCGTTCCAGCTGCCTTCAAGGGTCTTGCCGTTACTGGATGAGGCCAGGCGCCAGACGGCGGCAATCGGCGCGGCCTTTCCGTTATCGCAATTGTCGGCGCCGCATGCCTCCTCCTCGGCCAGTTCGAACTTGCTGCCCTTTTGAGACCGGGCCTGCAGCGGGATGTCGACGCCCTTCGAGCGGTAGAAATAGCGGCCGGCCAGCGGGCCGCCGGGCGCCGCGGGGTCGCCGGTGAATTCGACGACGATATCGCTCTTTCCAAGCTTGCCGGCATAAGTCACCGGTTCGGCCTTGGCTGCTGTCGACAATGCCAGGATCGTGGCCACGAGAACGACCTGTTTGCTAAGATACTGAATCATTGTTCCCCCGAGCCATGATTTTCAGTCGTTCCGTCAGTCGGTCACGGTCGGCTGTCAGGCCCTTATAGTCAAGTTGTGCCTCATCCAACGCCAGAAGCTGCTCGGCGAACGACGCTGCGAGCGCGGCGCGGTCAAGGTGGCGCTCCAGCACGGCGAGCGGGTCGAGATGGATGCGGATGGTGAAGAGTACGTCGCCCGAAACGGGGAGCTTTCTCAGCGTCTGCCGTTCGACGCGGATAAAGGCATGGGCGTCGATGTCGCCGTCCGGGAATCTCGACGGGCGACTGCTGGCGCGATCGATGCGCTCGAGGTTGGAGAGCGGATGGTAGAGCGCGTCGCCCGCCTGGATCGACCAGTTGTAGCGCTCGACGGCTTGGCCCTGGAGGCCGTCGAACATGCGGTTGATGAGATCGGCCGGGCGTGTGCCTGGGCCGAAACCCGGTACCGGCGCGTGGATCTGCTGCAGCGGCTTGCCGAATTTTTCGGTCAGCGCCCATGACGAGGGGAAGCAGAGCGAGCCGGCCGCCAGACGCCAGCCGCTCTCGTCGCGGCGCATCAGGATCAGATCCTCCTGCACAAGCAACGAGGCCGCGACAAGCGGCGCATCGCTGAAAGGAGCTGCGGTGCCTGAGCCTTCGAGGTTGTCGGTGCCGCCGATCACCTCGATCCCGTCGGCGGTACGCCTGTGGCTCTCAGGAAAGTTCGCCGCCAGATGCGTACCGAGCAGATCGAGCACTTCGCGTTGGGCTTCGCGCGTGGCTTGCTCCTCGACAAAAACCTTGTCGGGAATTTCCGCATAAAGCCGGCGTTTCTCGGCAAGATAGGGCAGCAGATATTCGTCGACCTCGATCCATCTATCGAGATTGAGCGGCTTCAGCCCGATGGTGAACAGTTTCGACGAGCCGTCATAGGGTGTGTGGGTCGGTGGGCGGAAACTCATGCTTCTTTGTAGACTTCCAGTGCGGCAGCGGCCATTCTCGCCGTGAATTCGGTGATTTCGTAATCGGCGGCGCCTGCCTTGGCGAAAGGATCGTCCGCCAGCCTGGCATCGAGCACGTTGCGTGGACCGCGCGCGATGATGATGCCGCCGGTCCTCGGCCGCTTCGGCCCGGAGGCGACAAAAATGCCTTCCGCATAGCAGGCCTTCAGCCATTCGACATGCGCTTGCTGCAGGCGGTCGATCTCGGTCAGCGGCACCTTGTAGTTCAGCGAAACCACGAACATTGTTGTCTCCCGATGCTTCAGCCCAGCCGCGCCGGGATCAATCCGCGCAGCGAGTTGCCGACGAACAGCGCCTTGGCCGATTTCAGTTCGTTCCACGTGTAGACCGCTTCACCGGCGCGGCCTTGATCCAGCAGTTCGCCGCGCAGCACGCCAGGCAGCAGGCCGCAATCGAGCCGCGGCGTGGCCAGCCCGCCGTCGCCGAAATCGGCAAAGACATTGGTGATCGTGCCCTCGCAGATTTCGCCGCGCTCATTGGCGAGCAGCACCTCATCGGCCCGGCCGGCGAGATATTCGGCGCGGGCGCGCGTATAGGTTTGTCGACGGCTGGTCTTGTGGCGCAGCAGCATGTCGCTCGAATCAAGCCGCACCCGTGCCAGCTGCAGTGTCCAGACCTTGTCGGCGGCAAGCGGCTCGTAGGGCTGCACCGAAACCGCGACTTCGCCATTGCGCGACAGGACGAGGCGGGTGCGCAACGCGATCTGTTGGTGGCCAACCGCCTTCATCAGCGCTTCGCCAACTCTGCGCGGATCGCAGGCGAAACCGAGTTCGCTTGCCGAGCCGTAAAGCCGCGCGAGATGGCGGTCGAAACGGAGGAAACCCGAGCCGGGCTCCCAGCGCATTGTTTCGATCAGTTCGAAATCGGCGGTGTTCCCGTCGCGAAACGGGCTTTCAGCAGACACTCCTGGTACTCCTCTTCGGCTGTCGAATCGAAGACGACGCCACCGCCGACATTGTAGACCGCCTCGCCATTGGCAAAGAGCGAGATGGTGCGGATCGCCACCGAAAAGCGCATCCGGCCGCCGGGCGCGATCCAGCCTATGGCGCCGCAATAGACATCGCGTGGGCCACCTTCCAGCTCGCGCAAGATCTCCATGGCGCGGATCTTCGGTGCGCCGGTAATCGAGCCGCAGGGGAACAGCGCGGCGAAAATCTGGCGGATGGTGAGGCCGGGCAAGAGTTTCGCCCGCACGCGGCTCACCATCTGGTGGACGGTCGGGTAGCTCTCGATGCGGAAAAGCTCCGGCACATCGAGCGTGCCAACCTCGCTGATCAGTGAAATGTCGTTGCGCAGGAGATCGACAATCATTCGGTTCTCGGCCTGGTTCTTCTCGTCGTTGCGCAAGAACGCTTTCAGGCGATCGTCCTCCGCCTTGGTGGCGCCGCGCGGCGCAGTGCCTTTCATCGGATGCGTTTCGATCATGCCTTCCGCGTCGACCTCGAAGAACAGTTCCGGCGAACGCGACAAGACGATCGGATCGCCGAGCGCGACCAGCGCCCCGTACTTTACCGGCTGGCGTTCGGTCAGCGCGTTGAAGGCGACCAGTGGATCGCCCGACCATTGCGCGTGGACCGGAAAGGTCAGATTGCCCTGGTAGCAGTCGCCCTTGCGGATGTGGTCATGCAGCCTGGCAAAGCGTGCGGCGTAGTCGTCCGAAGACCAGGCTGCCTTGGCGTCAAAAATCGGGCCGTTGCTAGCCGGCAGATCGCCTGGCGCGACCGTCTCCTCGACCGGCGCGTCGAACACGCCGAGGCAGAAAAGCGGGGCGCGGCGGCCGGCCGGCAGCAGCGGAACGAGCTTGGGTTCGAGCAGGTAACCGGCCTCGTAGGAGAAATAGCCGGCCAGCCATTTGCCGCCGTCATGTGCGGCCTGCACTGCTTCCAGGGCCGGCAAAAAGCCCGCCTCGCAATGCGCTGCGATGATCTCGGCCGGCCGGTCGAAAACGAGCTGACGCGCGGTCTCGTCGTTCCGGAAGATTGCAAAGGGCAGGGGCAGGGACATAAGGCTCGGATGCTGCGGTCACCAGCGATCGATCTATATGGGGGCTCGACCGTGCGCAATCGAGGGAACGGCGTCTCAAGACGCAAAGGCGCGGCGGCAAAAACAAAAGCGGCGCCAGAGGGCGCCGCCTTGTTCCAGATGCCGTCTTGCCATGGATCAGGTATTGCTGGCTTCTCCCGCGGTCGGGAAGCGGCGCGCAAATTCCTTTTCGTCGCCGGCGGCAAGCAGTTTCGCCTGCTCGATCCAGCGTTCACGTTCGATGCGGCCGTCGAAATTCAATGTCGCCTCGATCCGCGTGACATCGTCGGGTGTCCAGGCGGCGATCTGGGCATAGGTCGTGACCCCAAGCCCTTTGAGCAGCCGCTCGTTGGTCGGGCCGATGCCGATCAGGCGACGCAGATCGTTGGCTTTGCCTGCCGCGGTGGCTGTTGCCTTGCCGGTCGCGGCTTTCTTTCCAGCTGGCGCGGCCTTGCTTGCCACCGGCGCAGCCTTGCTTGCCGCTGGTGCGGTCCTGGGCGCGGCGCTCGCTTTCGATGCAGGCGGTTTCGGCGTTGCCGTTTTCGCGGCACTTGCGTGTGGCGCGGTCGCGGCCTTCGCCGTTACAGATTTTTTCGGCGCCGGTTTGGCTGGTGCGGATGTCGACATCAGGGTTGACGGCGCCTGCATCGCGGCTTTGGTCGCGCCGGTCTTGGCGGCTGGCGCCTTCGCTGTTGCCGCGGTTGGCGCCTTGGCGGCCGGCGCCTCGCCTAGCCGCCGCTCGAGGTCGGCGCGGGCGCGGCCGCATGCATCCAACTCACCAGTCAGACGGTCGCTATCGGCCCGCAATCTGTCACGTTCGCTGCGCGTGCGGTCGAGATCGCCACGCAAACTGTCGAGCTCGCCGCGCAGGCGTCCCCAAATGAACCAGCCAACCAACACACCTACCAGGAACGCCAGGAGCATGTAGAAAAAAGTGCCCATTGTCTTTCTCTCTCCAGTCCGATCCGTCCGCCCTGGCCTGTGGGGCCATGACCTCGGCGAAGGACCATTCGATGGTGGTTCCGCAATCTGCAGAACAGCCGGCTTCGATCGAGCTGTCGGCAACCGGTTTGCCCCTGGCCAACAACCGTTGTCGCATCCGCCGACGCGCCATGACCGGTCGGGATTTTCCGACCGGATCCATTCGTGCCCGGCTGAGCTTGAGGGCGGACGCTATCATACAGCTTACGGGAATCTAACGGAAAACTTCCATGGAAAGTTATTTAAGAACAAATATCCAAGACAAGAATAGAACCATCGCCAATATGCATTGCAGCTAAACTGTTCTGGAAAACCCGGTCATCCGGTGTTGCGCATCACCCAGTGTTGCGCATCAATTGTCCAGTGCTTCCAGCTCGTCGATCAGTCCGCTGATCACGCCAAGCCCGATCTGCCAGAAGGCAGGGTCGGCCGCGTCGAGGCCGAACGGCGCCAGAAGCTCGGAATGATGCTTGGTGCCGCCGGCGCGCAGCATGGCAAAATATTTGTCCTGAAAGCCGCGCTCGGCGTTCTGGTAGACCGCGTAGAGCGAGTTCACAAGGCAATCGCCGAATGCATAGGCATAGACGTAGAAAGGCGAGTGGATGAAGTGCGGGATATAGGTCCAGAAAACCTCGTATCCCTCGCGCAGCTTGATCGCCGGCCCGAGGCTTTCCGCCTGCACTTCCAGCCAGAGCTGGCCGAGCTTGTCGGAGGTCAATTCGCCGCTCTTGCGCTCGGCATGCACCTTGCGCTCGAACTCGTAGAAGGCGACCTGGCGCACGACCGTGTTGATCATGTCCTCGACCTTCTGGGCGAGCATGGTCTTGCGTTCGCGCTTGTCGGTGGTCTGCTCGAGCAGCGAGCGGAAGGTCAGCATCTCGCCGAACACCGATGCGGTTTCGGCCAGCGTCAGCGGCGTCGATGCCATCAAGGCGCCCTGGCCGCCGGCCAGCACCTGGTGCACGCCGTGGCCGAGCTCGTGCGCCAGCGTCATCACGTCGCGCGGCTTGCCCATGTAGTTGAGCAACACATAGGGATGCGCCGACGGTACGGTCGGATGGGCGAAGGCACCAGGCGACTTGCCGGGTCTCACCGGTGCATCGATCCAGTTGCGGTCGAAGAAAATTCTGGCGATCTCCGCCATGTCGGGCGAAAAGCGCTGGTAGGCGGAAAGCACGGTGTTCTTGGCCTCGTCCCAGCCGATGACCGCCTGCGGGCTCTCCGGCAGGGGCGCATTGCGGTCCCAGTGGTTCATCACCTCCATGCCGAGCCAGCGCGCCTTCATCGCATAGTAGCGATGCGACAGGCGCGGATAGGCGTCGCGAACGGCGGCTGCGAGCGCATCCACCACGCTGCGTTCGACGCGGTTGGCGAGGTGGCGGGAATCGGCAATGTCTTCGAAGCCGCGCCAGCGGTCGGAGATATCCTTGTCTTTGGCCAGCGTGTTGGTGACCAGCGTGAAGACGCGCAAATTCTTGCGAAAAGTTGCGGCCAGCGCCTCGGACGCCCGGCGGCGCACCTCGCCGTCGGCATCCTGAAGGCGATTGAGTGCCGGCTCCAGCGTCAACTCCTCGCCGTCGACGTCGAAGCGCAAATCGGTCATCGTCTCGTCGAACAGGCGGTTCCAGGCCCCGCGCCCGGTGACCGACTTTTCGTGGAAGAGCTGCTCGATGCGGTCTTCGAGCTGATAGGGCTTATCCTTGCGCAGATCGAGCACCCAGGGCCGGTAGTGGGCGAAGGCCGGATCGGCGGCGAGTGCGTTTTCGATCGCGCCATCGTCGATGAGGTTCAGCTCGAGCGCGAAAAACAGCAGGTGCGCGCTGGCATCGGTCATCTTTTCCTGGATGTCGCCATAGAGCTTGGCGCGCTGCGGATCCGACGTGTTGCCGGCATAGACAAGCCCGGCATAGGAGACGATCCGGCCGATCAGCTCCTCCAGCGCTTCATAGGCCTGAAGCGCCTCGCCCAGCCTGCCGGCGCTGCCACGCCCGGCCTCGGCGGCGAGCGTGCCTTTCCAACGGCTTTCGAAGGCGATGGCATCGGCGGCGGCCTGGGCGATGTCGCGCTTCAGCTCGGGCGCTTCCATGCCCGAATAGAGATCGGCCAGGTTCCATTCCGGCAGGTCGCCAAGCTCCGCCGCGCCCTGACCGGGCGCTGCCGCCAGCTTTCGAGCAAAAACCATGCGCATTGCCGATCCTTCCAGATACGAAATTCAGGGAAACGAGAAGCCGGTCAAATCCTAAGGAATTCGTTCACCGGGTTTTTTGAAAGCTTATTTAGAACCCTGTGCCAAGATGATCCATAGGGCGCATTCTCGGGCGGGCACGGGCGGATCAGTCATGGCAGCTTCCATACTCATAGTCGATGACGATCCCGTGCAGCGCAGGCTGCTCGAGGCGGCGGTGACGAAATTCGGCCACACGGCGATCGTCGCCGATGGCGGCGAGGCCGGTCTCGATCTCGTCGACGGGCCCAATGCGCGCGACATCTCGGTGGTCATCCTCGACCTGATGATGCCCGGGCTCGACGGCATCGGCGTGCTGAAGGCGATGCGCGAGCGTGGCATCCACATTCCCGTCATCGTGCAGACCGCGCAGGGCGGCATCGAAACCGTCGTTTCGGCAATGCGTCACGGCGCCTTCGACTTCGTCGTCAAGCCGGCCTCTCCCGACAGGCTGCAGGCGTCGATCGGCAACGCCCTCAAGGTCGAGGCGCTCGAAGGCGAAGTGAAGCGCTCGTCACGGCAGCGCGGCGGCCATCTGACCTTCAAGGACATGATCACCCACAGTCCAGCGATGGACCGGGTGATCCGGCTCGGCCGCAAGGCTGCGGCGTCCAACATTCCGATCCTGATCGAAGGTGAATCCGGCGTCGGCAAGGAACTGGTAGCGCGCGCCATCCAGGGCAGCGGCGACCGCCGCTCGAAACCCTTCGTCACCGTCAATTGTGGCGCCATCCCCGACAATCTGGTCGAATCGATCCTGTTCGGTCACGAGAAGGGCTCGTTCACCGGCGCCACCGAAAAACATACCGGCAAGTTCGTCGAAGCGCACACCGGCACGCTGTTTCTTGACGAAATCGGCGACCTGCCGCTCGACGTGCAGGTCAAGCTGTTGCGCGCGGTGCAGGACGGCGAGGTCGATCCGGTTGGCGGGCGCTCGACCGTCAGGGTTGACATCAGGCTGATCTCGGCAACCCATCGCAACCTGCTGCAGCAGGTCAAGGACGGCAAGTTCCGCGAGGACCTGTTCTACCGGCTGAACGTCTATCCGATCTTCGTGCCGCCATTGCGCGACCGTCGCGACGACATCCCCTACCTGGTCGAGCACTTCATGGAGAAGGTGGCGCCCGCCGATCCGCGCCACCGCCTGCGAGGCATCTCGGCTGCGGCGCTTGCCATGCTGCAGGCCTACGACTGGCCGGGCAACATAAGGCAGCTCGAAAACGCCGTCTTCCGGGCTTCGGTGCTCGCCGACGGCGACATGCTGACCGAAGAAGAATTCCCGCAGATCCGGGCGCAGGTCGAGGGCACGGTCAATCTCGATGCGGGTATCGCCTTGCCAGCTTCAGGGGGGCCAGCTCCAGGGGGGCCAGCTCCAGGGTGGCCAGCTTCCAGCTTGGCTTCGGGCAGCCAGCCGCGCGACAGCATACCGGCCGCCGGCGGCATCGCAGCCGCCGACCCCGATGCGCCGGCCATGCCTCGTTTCGGCACGCTGCGGGCGCTCGACGAGCGCGGCAATGTGCGTGCGCTGGCCGACGTCGAGCTCGAAATGATCAAGCTCGCCATCGACCACTACAACGGCCAGATGAGCGAGGTCGCCCGCCGCCTCGGCATCGGCCGGTCGACGCTCTACCGCAAGCTCAAGGAATACGGCATCGACCCGGAAACCGGCCGCGTCGAACGGCTCGCTTCCTGAGCCACAGGGCCAAGCGGGTTCTCATCCGGACATCCATTCGAAGCACGCACGCCTCGAAACGAGGTATTCGGCGCAGTGTTCACGTATTAAGGCGGACGGTAACAGATCGTGTTTCGAGCTAGCGCCAAAACATGATCTAAACCAGCGGTTTACCAAGATATCCTGCGCAATATTTTTGGCGGGATATCGCCACCGTGTTACCGCATTTCGGCTTCAATAAGCGATGATTAACCATTAGGATCGATATTCGGATGCATACACCACGCATCCGTTTGGTCAAATCCGGGGACAAAACGGCAGCCTGCAAGGCCTTTTGATTTGAACAGAATCGAACGACACAAAAACGGGCGGCATTATCACATGAGCGTCTGGCCGAGATGGCTGGCAGCGGTGATTGTTACCGTCGGGTTCCTTGCAGCGGCGGCAACCGGCGCCAGCGCCGAGACACGTTCGCTGAAGCTCTATCATCTCCACACGCATGAAAAGGCGGAGATCGTCTACAAGCGCAATGGCCGCTACGACCAGGCGGGCTTGCGAAAAATCAACATCATCCTGCGCGACTGGCGTCGCAACGAGCCGACCAAGATGGATCCGCGCCTGCTGGACCTGGTCTGGGAAGCGTATCGGGAGAGCGGCGCCACCGATTACATCCAGGTCGTCTGCGGCTATCGTTCGCCGGCCACGAATTCGATGCTGCGCAGCCGCAGCAGGGGCGTCGCCGAGAAGAGCCAGCACATGCTCGGCAGGGCGATGGATTTCTACATTCCCGGCGTCCCACTGAAGAAGCTGCGCGACATCGGCCTCAGGATGCAGGGCGGCGGCGTCGGCTACTATCCCAGCTCCGGCTCGCCCTTCGTGCATATGGATGTCGGCAATGTGCGCCACTGGCCCGGCATCAGCCGCCAGGAGCTGGCGCGCGTGTTCCCCAACGGCAAGACCCTGCATGTGCCGAGCGACGGCAAGCCGCTGCCTGGTTATCAACAGGCGCTCGCCTCCTATAAGGCCCGCAAGGGCGCCGGCGCGCCGGCCATCGAACTGGCCAGCGCAAGCGGCGGTGCAAAAAAATCCCGCGGGTTCCTGGCAGCCTTCTTCGGCGGCGGCGACGACGAGGCGGACGACAGCGCCGACGTGGCGATGGCCGAGCCAGCGCCAAAGCCCCGTAACGTGAAGCCGGCGCCGTCCGCCAAGAGCAGCAACTTGCCTGGCATTGCCATCGTGGCGCCTCAGGACGCCAAGCGCGCCGAGATTCCGGAAGCCGCCGATGCTCCGGCGCCTGCGCCTGAACCGGAGAACGACACGCCAGAGACGATCATCGCGGCATTGCCGGCGCGCAGCATTCCGCTGCCGGATTTTGCTCCGCGTCCGAAGACCGACGTCGGCGCCCAGCCGCCTGAAAACGTTCCGTTCGGCGTGGCGGATGCGGCTGGATCGACCGAACAGGCGGTGGCGACCGCGCAAGCGCCGGCAAGCATGGCGCCTGAAAACGTTCCGTTCGGCATGGCAGACCCGTCTGCTGCGGCCGGCCCGGTGCAGGTCGCGGCCAACACCATTCCCGTGCCGAACTGGCGGCCCGATCATTCGCTGCCGGCCGATCTTTCGACGGCTAGTCTTGCGCCGCAGGACAAGCAAGTGTTGCTGGCGCTGGCGAGTGCGGCCGAGCGGAGCAACACCGCCACCGACGCATTCTCCGTATTGCCGTCGGCGCGGCCCGACAGTTCGCAGCCCGACGAGGTCAAGGCCGTTCTGGAACGGGTCAGCGCGACCGACGAATACAAGGTCGCGTCGCTTTCCGAGCAAGCATCGGTGTTCGAGGAACCGGCGAACGACGACGGGGCATCGAGCGACGGGGCATCGCCGCGCGAGGCCATCGTTGCCCGCCCGACCGGCTCCGATCCGGCGGCCGTCATCGGTGCGGGCGTGAAGACCACACGCAAGGAACCCAGGGCTACCGCCCGCGACCTGAAACCCGGCCCCAAGCCGGTGGTGGTCGCCGCCGCGCCGCAGGCCGCCCGTTGGGCGCTGCACAGCGGTGAGTATGTCGCAACCGTTTCAGATGCGACAACGGCGCCGCGCTACGCCTACGACTTCGTCCGTACGGCACCGAGCGAGGTCTATACCGTGGGCTTCCAGCCGGGCAACGAAATGGCCGACGCCAACCGGTTCACCGGCAAGGCCGTCAAGTTCATGTCGGTAGCCCGCTTCAAGACCGAGTAGGCCGCGCTGGGCATCCCGCGCGGCTGGCTCCACGCCGGCACTGGCTTCCTTCATCCCGGGATGCTAACCACTGGTCGGCATTATCCCGCTTCGTCTAATGGTAGGACAGCGCCCTTTGAAGGCGTGAATCGTGGTTCGAGCCCATGAGCGGGAACCAGCCGGCGAACCAGATCGGCAGCAGGCCAGATCGGCAGCGGCTTTTCATACAGAAGGTGCTAGCGGCCGAGCTTGCTAGCGGCGCGTGCCAAGGCTTCGATCTCGTCCCATTTGCCGGCTTTGACCAGATCGTCCGGCGCCACCCAGGAACCGCCGACGCAGATGACGTTGGGCAGGCTGAGATAGTCGGCGGCGTTCTTGCCGGTGATACCGCCGGTCGGGCAGAATTTCACGTCGGCAAGCGGCGAGGCGAAAGCCTTGAGCGAGGCGATGCCGCCCGACTGTTCGGCCGGGAAGAATTTCAGAAAGCGCAGGCCGGCTTCGCGCGCGGCCATGACCTCTCCCGGCGTGATGGCACCGGGCAGCAACGGCACGTCGCTGTCCTTGGCTGCCGCGAGAAGCTCGCGGGTGATGCCGGGGCTGACGATGAACTTCGAACCGGCGGCCGCCGCCTCGCCGAACTGGCGGGCGTCCAGGATGGTGCCGGCGCCGACGACGGCGTCTTCGACCTCGCCTGCCACCTGGCGGATCGCCTCCAGCGCGTCGGCGGTGCGCAGCGTGATCTCGATCGCCGGCAGGCCACCGCGGGCCAGCGCCCGGGCCAGCGGCACCGCGTCGGCAACATTGGCGATCTTCAGCACCGGTATGACCGGCTGGCCGTTGAGGAGCGACAGGAGCTTTTCGGTCGTGCTGGGCATTCGTCGTCTCTCCTCTGTTGATCAAGTCGACCGGTTAGCAGAAGGCGGTTTTTCTGTCCACGAAACGCGGCGTGTCGCGATGTCACGCGTGGCGTTCGAAACGCACCCGCGGTCATACCGCTCCCGGCTCTGCCTTGATCCGGCTGCCGTGAGCGTTTAGTGGCTTGGTGATGACACTGCCCAGCCAAGCCTTCCGCGTTGCCGCGCTTTACCGCTTCGCCCGGCTCGACACCTTCGAGGCGCTGCGCGCGCCGCTCGCCGCCTTCTGCTGCGCACGTGGCATCAAAGGCACGCTGCTGCTGGCGCGTGAGGGCATCAACGGCACGGTCGCCGGCAGTGAAGCGGCAATCGCGGCGCTCATCGATCATCTCGAATCCATCGAAGGTCTCGCCGGCCTCGAGATCAAGTACAGCAGCGCCGCAACGATGCCGTTCCTCCGCATGAAGGTGCGGTTGAAGCGCGAGATCGTCACCATGGGGGTGGAGAATATCGATCCGGCGGCAGGTGCAGGCACCTATGTCGCGCCGGCTGACTGGAACGCACTGATCTCGGATACCGGCACCATCGTCATCGACACGCGCAACGCCTACGAAGTGTCGCTCGGCACCTTCAAGGGCGCTGTCGATCCCGCCACCACCAGCTTCCGCGAATTCCCGGCCTGGGTCGAGCAGCATCGGCATGAGTTCGACGGGCGCAAGGTCGCCATGTTCTGCACCGGCGGCATACGCTGCGAAAAGGCGACGGCGTATGTGAAGTCGCTCGGCTTCGAGGATGTGTTCCACCTCAAGGGCGGCATTCTGAAATATCTCGAGGACATGCCCGCCGAACAGAGCCTGTGGCAAGGCGAATGCTTCGTCTTCGACGAGCGCGTTTCGGTGTCGCACGGGCTGCTCGAGGGCGAAGCCCAACTCTGCCGCGCCTGCCGGCATCCGCTAGCCGCAGAAGACCGGCTGTCGCCGAAATACGCGACCGGCGTCTCATGCCCGCATTGCTTCGATGCCCGCTCGGACGAAGATCGCGCCCGTTATGCCGAGCGCCAGCGACAGGTCGAGCTGGCGCAAGCGCGCGGCGACCGCCACATCGGAAGTTAGCTCCACGTCAGCAACTTCACGTCAGGTAACAGAGAAGCGATCAATGACCCACAGCCATGTCCCGTCGTTCTGCCGGCGCGCGACCTCGGTAGTGATCGTGCCGTCGGGAAGCCGGGTCGAGGTGAGCGCCAGGTCGCCATTGATGACAGCCGGACGCTGATCTCCGGACTGAAATTTTCGGCCGGTTGCGGTGATCTCCGCGAACAGCGTTCGGATGGCTTCGCGGCCGAACGTCAGTTGTCCGCCACCGCTGTCGATGACTGCATGCGGCTCGAAAAGCGCGGCCATGCCGTCAATGTCTCCGACCCATTGCCGTGAAATCAGCAGGCGCTCCAATTCCTGGGGATCGCGTGCCGGTTCGCGGTCAGTTTCATCGGTCATGCCAGGCTCCTCTCAAGCGACATGCCGCGACATTAGTCGAAGTCGGGGGCGGTTTCGACACGTCCAATGTCCACAGCGTCGCGTGTTTTTTGGGCGCGGAAGGAGGCTGCAGCACTTTGATTTCCGCGTGAAATCCCAGCAGATGTCGGTGCGAGGTCATGCGTGGCAGCGGGCAAAAGCATGCACCCCGTCATTGTAATGTCAAACTGCGGGACCTAGGTCTTCGACGTCCAAACCTGCCCGCGCACCTTCGGCCGGGCCAATTCTGGAGGCATAGATGTTCGATCCCAAGAAGCTCCTCGACGATCTGCTCGGCTCGCAAGTTCCCGGTACCGGATCGACTGTCCGCGACAAGGCAGGGCAGGCGGTGCAGATGGCCAAGGACAATCCGCTTGCCGCCGGTGCGCTGGCCGCGGTGCTGCTCGGAACCGGCCCAGGCCGTCAGGTCACCGGTGCGGCGGTGAAGCTTGGTGGGTTGGCTGCGATCGGCGGCCTCGCCTACAAGGCCTACCAGAACTACAAGAACGGCAACGCGCCGGCCGAGACACAAGCTGCCGGCGAACCGGAATTGCTGCCGCCGCCGGCCGATACGGCCTTCCATCCGTCGCAAGCGCCGCAGGGCCAAGACGAATTCACGCTGACGCTGGTCAGGGCGATGATCTCGGCGGCGAAGGCCGACGGCCACGTCGATGACGAAGAGCGGCAGAAGATCGCCGGCAAGCTCAGCCTCGCCGGCGTCGGCGCCGAAGCGGAGAAATTCCTGATATCGGAACTGGAGGCACCGCTCGATCTGGATGTGCTGATCGCCGGAGCCAAGACCGATGCGCAAAAGCTGGAACTCTACACCGCCTCGCGTCTTGCCATCGATCCGGACACGCGGGCCGAACGCGGCTATCTCGACCTGCTTGCCGGCCGTCTCGGCCTGCCGGACGCGCTGGTCGATCATGTCGAGGCGACAGTGACGGCGGCGAAAGTGCCGGCAGCGGGCAGCACGGCCAAGCCGGTGACCGGTTCGCGCTGGTAGGTTGAAGGTTGGGCGGCGGAGACCCGGTGCGCCGTTGGCGTTAGCTTCTCGTTAATCCGGTGGGCGCATGATTCAGGCAGTCGGATCGGCTTTCCTCCTCCCAAGCCCGGTTCGGAACAGGGGCGGTCGCCAATGGCCGCCCTTTTTGTGAGCACAGGCTTTGGGCCGGCTTGCCATGGTTCTCGTCATTTGCGATGGCTCATCCCTTTCAGGGAGTACAGCCATGACCGACTATAAAACCGCCATAGTCACCGGCGCCGGCACGGGCATCGGCAAGAGCGTCGCCACGGCGCTGCTCAAGACCGGCTGGAACACGGTCTTCTGCGGCCGCCGCAAGCCGGTGCTGGAGGAGGCGATTGCCGCCGCCGGGCCGACGCAGGCCAAGGCATTGGCCTTCGCCTGCGACATCAGCAAGGCCGATCAGGTCGACGATCTGTTCGAGACGGTGGCTGCGGCTTTCGGGCGCGTCGACCTGCTCTTCAACAATGCCGGCACGAGCTACAAATCGACATTGATCGACGATATCCCGGTCGAGGTGTGGAACGACATCGTCGGGGTCAATCTCACCGGCTCGTTTCTGTGTGCTCGCGCCGCCTTCGGCGCCATGCGCAGGCAGCAGCCGATGGGCGGCCGCATCATCAACAACGGCTCGGTATCGGCCTATGCGCCACGGCCGGGCTCGGTGCCCTATACGGCGACCAAGCACGCCATCACCGGGCTGACCAAGACGCTGGCGCTGGACGGCAGGCCCTTCGACATTGCTTGCGGTCAGATCGACATCGGCAACGCGCTGACCGACATGGCGCAGGCGATGACGGTCGGCGTGCCGCAAGCCAACGGCACCATTGCCGCCGAAGCGGTGATGGATGTCGAGCGCGTCGCCGATGCCGTCCTCCATATGGCCAGCCTGCCGCTCGACGCCAACGTGCTGTTCATGACCGTGATGGCGACCAAGATGCCGTTTGTCGGGCGAGGCTAAATTAGTCTCAACCCGGTCCTAAATTAGGGCCGCGTGACCGGAAGCGGCACGCCGGGTAAATATAGCGAAATCGGACGGATTTCGTAGACCGCGGTCGGATTGACGCGGCGAAGATCGCGCGCAATGTCGATGGCGGCGTCACGGTTGGCGCAGTCGACGACATAGAGCCCCAGCAATTGTTCCTTGGTCTCAGCGAAGGGGCCGTCGACAACCATTCCGGTGCCTGGCCCGCGCAAGGTGCAGGCGTCTTGGGTCGCGCCGAGCCGGGCCGCCGGCCCAAGGGTGCCTTGCCGGTAAAGCCGATCGTTGATCTGAAGAAGATCGGTCATCAGCGCCGCATCCTGCTCAGGCGTCAGTGCCGTAATCGCTTCTTCCTCGTGATAGGCAAGAATGGCATAGAACATCTGGCGTCTCCTTTCGTCGGTCGTGCGTCTCACTTCGCCAGGAACGCCTCGATCCGCTCCAGCGCGCGCAGGATGTTCTCTTCGGAATTTGCGTAGGACAGCCTGACATAGCCTTCGCCGAGAATGCCGAAATCGGGGCCGCCGATCAGCGCCACGCCGGCATCCTCGAGCAGCGCCGAGGCGAGCTTCTTGGCCTTCCAGCCGGTTTTGGAAACATTAGGGAAAGCATAGAAAGCGCCTTTCGGCGTGATGCAGGAAACGCCGGGCAAGGCATTCAACCCCTCGACCACGACCTTCCTGCGGCGGTCGAAGGCGCGCATCATCTTGTCGACGTCGTCCTGCGGGCCGTCGATGGCGGCTATGCCGGCATACTGGCTCGGTGCGTTGACGCAGGACCAGCAATTGACCGCCAGCTTGCGCACCTTGTCGTAGAGATGCGCGCCCTTGTCGCCGTTCGGCCAGATCGACCAGCCCATGCGCCAGCCGGTCATCGCCCAGGTCTTCGACCAGCCGTTGAGGACGATCAGCCGGTCACGGATTTCGGGGAAGGCGAGCAGCGAACAATGCGTCTCACCGTCATAGGTCATCACATCGTAGATTTCGTCGGAGAGGATGGCGACGTCCGGGTGTGCTTGCAGCCCTTTGACCAGCTTCTCGATCTCGGCTCGCGGCGTGACACCGCCGGTCGGATTGGCGGGTGAGTTGAGAATCAGCAGCCTGGTCTTCGGGGTGATCAGCGCCAGTGTCTCCTCGGCGGAAAAGGCGAAGCCGTTCTCCTCGCGCATCGGCACCGGGATGGGGGCAGCGCCGGTGAACTCGATCATCGAGCGGTAGATCGGAAAGCCCGGATCGGGATAGAGAATTTCGGCGCCCGGCTCGCCGAACATCAGGATCGCCGCGAACATGGTCGGCTTGCCGCCGGGCAGGATCATCACCGCTTCCGGCGAGACTTCGACGCCGGTGGTGGCCAGTGTGCGGCGGACCACCGCTTCGCGCGTCGCCAGCAGGCCGTTGGCCGGCGTATAGCCGTGATGGCCGTCGCGCAGCGCCTTGATCGCGGCCTCGACGATGTGCTGCGGCGTCTTGAAGTCGGGCTGGCCGATGCCGAGATTGACGATATCGCGGCCCTGATGGGCAAGTGCCGTGGCACGCGCCAGCACCGCGAATGCATTTTCCTCGCCGAGGCGGTCGAAGGCCGAAATCGTGTGGAGCATTTTTCCTGTCCGTGTGGTTCTTTCAGCGAGCGTGCGTTTTTGTGAGCGTCCGCCCGCAAAAGTCAAACGGATTGGAGTTTTCGGTGTCGGAAAATCTCAAGAATTGGCAACCGCGCCCGCGGCCCGAACGCAAGGTGCTGGAAGGGCGCACTGTCAGGCTGGAGCCGCTCAACGCTGAAAAGCACGGCGACGGCCTGTTCGAGGCCTCGTCGGTGGCCGATGCCGGCGATCGCTTCGCCTGGCTGTTCGACTACCCGCCGCAGACCCGCACCGACTTCCAGCCATGGCTGGACAAGGCCGAAGCCAGCGATGACCCGCTGTTCTTTACCGTCATCGACAAGGCCAGCGGCAAGGTCGCCGGGCGCCAGACGCTGATGCGCATCGACGCCGCCTACGGCGTTATCGAGATCGGCAACATCTATTGGGGCCCGCTGATCTCGCGCAAGCCGGCGGCGACGGAAGCACAGTTCCTGTTCATGAAGTACGTCTTCGACGAGCTTGGCTACCGCCGCTACGAATGGAAATGCAATAACCGCAACGAGCCGTCGAAGCGCGCAGCGGAACGTTTCGGCTTCAAGTTCGAAGGCATTTTCCGTCAGCATCTTGTGGTCAAGGGCGAAAACCGCGATACCGCGTGGTATTCGATCATCGACAAGGAATGGCCTGATCTGCGCAGAGCCTATGAGGCGTGGCTCGATCCGGCCAATTTCGACAGCGATGGCCAGCAGAGGCGGCGGCTCGAGGATTTTCGCGCCGAGTTCGGCGCCTGACCATGATCCCGAAAAGTGGACGCCGGTTTTCGGATAAGATCATGGTCAAACAAGAAGGACCATGATCCCGAAAAGTGGACGCCGGTTTTCGGATAAGATCATGGTCAAACAAGAAGACAGAGCCTCCATCCCGATTCTGCCGGGATGGATCAGGCTTTAGCAGGGGCTCGTAGATGGCGCATACCCACGACCACGCTTCGCAAGGGCATGACGACAGCCATGGCGCAGGGCATGTGCACGGCTCGACCGACAAGAAGCGCGTGCTGATCGCTGCCTGCCTGACCGCCGGCTTCATGGTTGCGGAGACGCTGGGCGCCATCTTCACGGGCTCACTGGCGCTGCTGGCGGATGCCGGCCATATGCTTGCCGATTGCGTCGCGCTCGGCCTTGCCTGGTATGCCTTTCATCTTGCAAGCCGCCCGGGGACCGTGCGCCTCACCTACGGCTTCGGCCGGGTCAAGACGCTGGTCGCCTACACCAACGGCATTGCCATCTTCGCCATCGCGCTGTGGATCGTCTACGAGGCTTGGGGCCGCTTGCAAGCGCCGGCTCCGGTGCTCGGCGGGCCGATGCTGGTCGTGGCGGTCGCCGGCCTGCTGGTCAATCTCGGCTCGTTCTACGTGCTGCATGGCGGCGACCGCGGCAGCCTGAACATGCGCGGCGCCATGCTGCACGTGCTCGGCGACCTGCTCGGCTCGGCGGCGGCGATCGTCGCGGCGCTGGTGATCCTGGCGACGGGCTGGACGCCCATCGATCCGATCCTGTCGATCCTGGTCTCGCTGCTGATCCTGTCCACGGCCTGGTCGCTGATGCGCGAGGCAGCTCACGTCCTGCTCGAGGGCGTGCCGGCAAGCCTCGACCGCGACCTGATCGCGAGGGACATCGAAGGCTCGGTCAAGGGCGTGCGCGAGGTGCATCACATGCATGTCTGGTCGCTCGACGGCTCCAGCAACATGGCGACGTTGCATGCCTGCCTCAATGACGGCGTCGACGCGCATATGGCGGTCAGCGCGATCAAGAAGCGGCTTGCGGCGGAACATGGCATAGCCCATGCCACCGTCGAACCGGAATTCGGCCAATGTGCCGATAGCCATGAGAATGATGACGAGCACGAGCATGCGCATGATACGGCACAACACCGTGGCCACTATCACTGACTTCGGGAGTTCTGGGCATTGGCAACGATCGACATGAATTCCCGCTACCCTCGGGCCGCGTGATGGACCGCGACACCCGCAATGCGGCGATCGGCGCCGCCTGGGTTTTGCTGCTGTTCGGCATCGCTGCCTTTTATCTACCAACAGTGATGCTGGCGGTCGGCAAGGTCTCGACGGTTCTTGCCGGCGTCGTAGCGGCAGTCTTCATGGTGGCAATCTTCGTCGTGTTCTGGCTGCGTAGCCGCAGCCAGCGCAAAAAAGGAAAATGACATGCACATTCTGATTACCGGCGCGGCAGGCATGGTCGGCCGCAAGCTCATCGCCAGGCTGGCCAAGGACGGGACGCTCGGCGGCCGCAAGATCGCCGCGCTCGACCTTCACGACATCGTACCGCCGCAGGCGCCCGCCCTCGACGGCGTCAGCATCGGCGTCCACACCGGCGACCTTGCAGCGCCGGGGGCGACGGCAGATCTGGTCGCGCCGCGCCCCGACGTGATCTTCCACCTCGCCGGCGTGGTGTCGGGTGAGGCGGAGGCCAATTTCGATCTCGGCTACCGCGTCAATCTCGACGGCACGAGGGCGCTGTTCGATGCCGTCCGGCTGGCGGCATTTGCGCCGCGCCTCGTCTTCACCTCGTCGATCGCCGTGTTCGGCGCACCGTTTCCCGACATCATTCCGGACGAGTTCCACCCGACGCCTCTGACCTCCTACGGCACGCAGAAGCTGATCGGCGAGGCGCTGCTTGCCGACTATACGCGCCGCGGTTTCTTCGACGGCATTGGCATCAGGCTGCCGACCATCTGCGTCAGGCCGGGAAAGCCGAACAAGGCGGCCTCAGGGTTCTTCTCCGGTATCATCCGCGAGCCGCTGAGCGGCCATGAAGCGATCCTGCCGGTGCCGCGTTCGGTCGTCCACACACACGCCAGCCCGCGTTCGGCGGTGAATTTCCTGATCCATGCGGCTCAGATCGACGGCAGTGCCGTCGGCCCGCGCCGCAACCTGACGATGCCGGGCGTCGCCGTCACCGTCGGCGAACAGATCGAAGCGCTGGAACGCGTCGCCGGCGCCAGGGCGGTGAAACTGATCCGCGAGGAGCCCGACGAGACGATCTGGGCGATCGTCAAGGGCTGGCCGACACGCTTCGAGGCGCGGCGCTCGAGGGAGCTTGGCTTTGCCGCCGAAACAAGCTTCGACGACATCATCCGCGTCTATATCGAGGACGAGTTGGGTGGCAAGATCCCTAGTTAAGGCGCCCTGATCGGACGCAACGAGGTCAGGCGCCAGTCAGGCTGGCCGAAAGCAGCAGCAGTCCGAACAAGAAGACGAAGGCGGCGCCGCCGATCTCGACGAAGGAATGGATGCGGTTGCCCATGCGGCCATCGCCGGCGAAATACACCGCCCAGTTCTTGGCGGTCACCGCAAGCGTCGCCAGGGCCGAGACGGTGATTGCGGTGCCGAGCGCCATGGCCAGCACCGACAGGATGCCGCCAAACCACAGGCCGTTGAGCAACGCAAAGCTCAGCACGATCAGTGCGCCGGAGCAGGGCCGGATGCCGACGGCAGCCACTGCCGACCAGGCCGTGCGCCAATCGAAGCGATCGCCGGAAAGCAGCGCCGGGTCGGGCGCATGCGAGTGCCCGCACGTCTCGCAGACCTCGCCCGCGGCATGGCTGTGGTGATCGTGCGCGGCATGGGCGTGGTCGTGGGCGCCGTGATCGTGATGGTCATGCGCATGATCGTGGTGGTCATGCGCATCAAGCGCGTGGGAATGTGCCGCATGGGCATGCGCGGAATGTGAATGGCCGGCATGTGAATGGCCGGCGTGGGCAGCCGAGAGGCTGTAGCCGGGATTTGCCCCGAACAGGCGAAGGATGGCCGGGCCGGCCTTACGCCACAGCAGCCAGGCGCCGAACAGAGTGACGAAGACATAGCTCATGATTTCGAGGAACCATGCAGCGTCGGTCATCGAGACAGCAGTGCCGCGCAGCACGAAATAGGCCACCAGCATCACCACGATCGCGGTCAGCGCCTGCAGCAGGGCCGAGACGAAGGACAACATGATGCCGCGCCGGAGCGCCACTTCATTGGCCACCATGTAGGACGAGATCACCGCCTTGCCGTGACCGGGGCCGGCGGCGTGGAAAATGCCGTAGGCAAATGACAGGCCGATGAGCAGCCACAACTTGCTGCCGTCCTGGCGCATCGCCTTCATCGCGCCGGCAAGCGCATGATAGAATTCCTGCTGGCGCAGATTGATCCACATCAGGATGTGGGCAAACGGGCCGGTGGCGGTTGGAGCCATGCCGTCATTAGTGCCGATGCCGAGCGAGCTCTGGGCGTGGGCGGAGCCGAAAAAGTGCGTCATCACAAAGGCGACGGCCAGAAGTCCGAATGCCAAACGCAGGGACGGTTTGGTCACTGGATCTATCCTTCCGGCTGACAGGTCAGTTCAAGTTTGGTGGCAAAGATCTTGCTCATGTCGGTGCCTGTCGGATCGTTGAAGAAGGCCTCGGTCAGGGTCTTCTGGTTCTGGGCGATCGCCTCGTCCGGGTTCGGGCGGACAACCTTGCTGGTGCAGGTCGGCGGCAAGCCATCGACCTGCAGATTGGCATCCTCGGTGAAATCGATGGCGGTGTAGAAGGTCGGGTCGTAGACGCCGATATCTATCTTGCCGCTCAGTTTGATCGGCACCTTCGGTTCGGATTCAAACAGGATGATCAACTGGTCATTGTCGAAATTGGCCATCAAATGCGGCGGCGGGGTCATTGCCACGTCCTTGCCGTCGACGGTGACGAGCTGGAAATAGTTGAATTCTGCAAGCGAGGCATGGACGGTGTCGGCAACATCCTTCAACTCCTTGTCGTCGAGTTTCAGGTCGGAATTCTTGTCGAACTCCATCATCACTGTGCTCGAAAACAAATCGTCGAAGCGCCAGACATGGCGCAATGCCTTCACAGTTTGGTGATCCGGGCTAAGGACCACTTCGAGGCGGGCCTCGGCAAAAACGTGGGGATGCACCTCAGCCGGTCCGACGGCGGCAAACGTCGCGGTCAAGGCCGAAGCCAGCATGATTGCTTGCTGTTTCAGGTGCATTCTCGGTCGCGATTCAATCGGCTTCGGTGAATTGCCGACAGTTACCAGAAAGCGGGCGAAAATGGGACCGCAAGGCGGCTGAAAGCTCATGCGTTGTCCAGCGCCTTGAACCACTGCACCAGGAAATCGACAAAAACGCGAACTTTTGCAGGCAGATAGCGCCGGTGCGGATAGACGGCGAAGATGCCGCCGCCGGGCAGGATGCGGTCATCCAGCGCAGTCACCAGCCTGCCGTTTTCAATGTCGGGCGCGGCGATGAAATCCGGCAGGATGGAAAATCCCAATCCAGCCACGGCAGCGGCCCTTGCCGCCATCGGGCTGTTGACCTCGATCGGGCCGGAAACCGAAACGCTCACCGTATCGCCGCTGTCGCCCTTGAACGGCCAGTTGGTGAGCCAGCGGCCATTGGTGTCGATGATGCAAGGCACGCGGGCAAGGTCTTGCGCCCTGACCGGCATGCCGTGCTTGGCGATCAGTTCGGGAGACGCGCAAAGCCGTACCGAAAATGGCGCTAGGCGCCTGGCGATCAGCGAGGAATTTTCCAGCCGCGAAATGCGCACCGCCAGATCGAAACCCTCCTCGACCAGATCGACGAAACGGTCGTCGAGATGGATGTCGAGGACGATATCGGGGTGCTGCTTGGCGAAGTCGATCAGCGACTGGCCGATCGGCGCGTCGGCAAAGGTGCGCGGCGCCGACAGCTTGATCCTGCCGCGCACGTCACCGGAGGATTCGCGCACGGCATCGGCAAGGCTGTCGACCTCGCGTACGATCTCCGAGGCGCGCCGATAATAGGTGTGGCCGGCCTCGGTCAAGGAGAACTGCCTGGTGGTGCGGTTGAGCAGCAGCGCGCCGAGCTCGTCCTCCAACTCGCGCACATATTTCGACAGCAACGCCTTCGAGCGGCCGATCTTGCGCGCCGCCGCCGAAAAGCCTTCGGCCTCGACCACGTCGATGAAGGCGCGCATGCGGGTCAGCGTATCCATGTCATGCGCCTCCTTGGTGGGCCGAAAGGATGCGGGCGGCGAGCGCAATCAGCTGCCGGTCGCTGTTCTTCGGGCCGAGCAGCGAAAGGCCGAACGGCGCCCCGTCGACCTTGCCGAGCGGCAGCGTGATTTGCGGAAAACCGGACAGGCCGGAAAGGCATAGCAGTCTCAGCGCGCGCTCGCGGTAGGTCTGCAAATCGTCGAATAATTCGGCCTTGAGCGGCGCTGCACCCGGAGCGGTCGGAAGCACAAGAACGCCGTCATCGCCAAGCAGGCCGGCAAGCTCGAGGCGAAACGAAACGCGACGTTCCGTTTCACGCTGCGCGGTTGCCGCGTCGACGGTCGCGCCGTGCTCGAAACGCTCCTTGACACCGGGTCCCAGCATGCGGTCGCCGCCGGCGATCCAGGCGCCGTGACTTTGCCAGGCTTCATAGCCTTGCAGCTTGCGGAAGCACCAATAGAGATCGTCGGTGGAATGCGACAGCGGGCCGACGGTGCGCGGCGCGCCCAGCACCGACGCGACACTGCGGAGCATGGCGCGATATTCGTCGGCCTCGTGCGGGCCGCGCACGAGGCCGTCCAGCGCAGCGAGGGTGACGGGGCGTGCCAGTTCGTGGGAATGCGAATCATCGCCGAGCAGCACCGTGCCGACCTTTTCGTAGATGACGATGTCGCTTGCGAACCAGCCGAACGTGTCCAGCGAAGGGGCCAGCGGCATGGCGCCGTCGAGCGGGATGCGGCCATGCGTGGTCCTGAGGCCGACCAGGCCGCAGAAGCTTGCCGGCGCACGGATCGAGCCGCCGGTGTCGGACCCGGTGGCGATGTCGGCAAGCCGGCCGGCAACCGCCGCGGCAGAACCCGAGGATGAGCCGCCGGTGACTCGGTCGGGCGCCGCCGGATTGACCGGCGACGGGAAATGCGCGTTCAGCCCCAGCAGGGAAAACGCCAGCTCATCGGTCTGCGTCTTGCCGACGAAGCGCGCGCCCGAATCAAGCAGCGCCTGGACGGCCGGCGCGGTCGCCATGGCCGGCGAAGCCTCCCGGTATCTCTGCGGATTGCCGCAGCCGGTGCGGTAGCCGGCGACGTCGAAGATATCCTTGACGGCAAGCCGCAAGCCGGCAAGCGGGCCGGATTGCGCATTGGCTACAGGGATTGGATCAAGGTCGAGAAAAGCGTTCAGCGGGCCGCGAGTGCCTGTCATGCGTTCGATATCCGAATGTGCTTGCCGCAGCATTGTTCTTCCGGTTGCCGCACCATTGTTCGATGCCACAAATTTTACAACCTGCCATACGATTTTTATTGATTGTGAAATCTTTCGATCTTATATCGCGCTTGCCCAAAGTCGCACGTGCCTGTGGGTGTCCGCCGATCCTCGAATGGTGAGGGCAATCGGTAAGGTAACTGGAGCCAACCCCTCCAGTCGGTTTAGCGGCCAACCGCCAACCGAGGACACCTTGAAGCAACGACGGTGCGGGCCTTTCTGGTGTTCTGCCGGTCGTCCAAAGATCGGGGTTACTGAAGAGGCACACCTTCATTGCCGGCAGTGCGGACGGGTCTCCCATCCAAGCCAAGGCAGACAAAGCGAACCGAGGCCGGGCAAGGCCAAGGTTCACCGCCGCGAGACGGCGCTTCATGGTTCCGGGGTCTCCACCGGCTGGTTCCATGGATTTCCGTCCCGCCTTTGTCCACCGCGTGTTCGCGAGGCCGAGAGCCCGCGTCCGCAAGCCTTTGTGCGCGCCGAAAGGCGCTGATGGAGAGACCCCGATGGCTACCCAGCGCATCCTTGACTTTCTCGCCACCCGACGTCCGAACGGCCCGTGCCTTGTCGTCGACCTCGATGTCGTGCGCGACAATTTCCGCGCCTTCGAGAAGGCGCTTCCCGATTCCAAGATCTACTATGCGGTGAAAGCAAATCCGGCGCCGGAAATCCTGCGCCTGCTTGCTGCGATGGGCTCGTCCTTCGACACCGCTTCCGTTGCCGAAGTCGAGATGGCGATGGACGCCGGTGCGCCGGCGGACCGCATCTCCTTCGGCAACACCATCAAGAAGGAGCGCGACATCCAGCGCGCCTACCAGCTCGGCATCCGGCTGTTTGCAGTGGACTGCGTTGAGGAGGTCGAGAAGATCGCTCGTGTCGCTCCCGGCGCCCGCGTGTTCTGCCGCGTCCTGACCGACGGCGAGGGCGCCGAATGGCCGCTGTCGCGCAAGTTCGGCTGTGTGCCGGCGATGGCGGTCGACGTGCTGCGCCATGCCAGGGCGCTCGGCCTCGACGCCCATGGCGTGTCGTTCCATGTCGGCTCGCAGCAGACCGACCTGACCGCCTGGGACCGCGCGCTCGCCGACGCCAAAAAGGTGTTCGCGACGCTCGCCGACGAAGGCATCGTGCTGAAGATGGTCAATATGGGCGGCGGCTTCCCGACTCGCTATCTCAGGGATGTGCCGGTGGCGCAGGCCTATGGCCAGGCGATCTTCTCGGCGCTCAGGAAGCATTTCGGCAACGCCATCCCCGAGACGATCATCGAGCCGGGCCGCGGCATGGTCGGCAATGCCGGCGTCATCAAGTCGGAAGTCGTGCTGATCTCGAAGAAGGCCGACAACGACAATGTGCGCTGGGTGTTCCTCGACATCGGCAAGTTCGGCGGTCTCGCCGAGACCATGGACGAGGCGATCCGCTATCCGATCGTCACCGCGCATGACGGCAGCGAGACCGCGCCTTGCGTGCTCGCCGGCCCGACCTGCGATTCGGCCGACGTGATGTACGAAAAGACGCCGTATCCGCTGCCCCTGTCGCTGACCATCGGCGACGAGGTGCTGATCGAGGGCACCGGCGCTTACACGACGACCTACGCCTCGGTCGCCTTCAACGGCTTCGAGCCTCTCCGATCCTACGTGATCTGACGGTTCGAAGAACCGATCAGATCATCCCGAGGTGGGCGCCTGTCGCCCGCCCGGGCTCGCCTGTGGACCAATCCGCTCGTGAAGGATCGCGGAAATGGACGTTTTGGATTTCATTGTTGAAGGCGCCGCGGGAATCTCCCCCCTCGAGGGGGAGATGTCGCCAAAGGCGACAGAGGGGGTCGCCGCGCGTGAAGCGCCGGCTTCCCACGGTCCAAGAGAGGTCGCGGCAGCCGAACCGACCCCCTCTGTTCGCTTCGCGGCCATCTCCCCCTCGAGGGGGGAGATTGCTGGCGCTTTTGTCATCACTGCCGAAACCGCCGCCGACGTTGGCGCGCGCGAGGCTTTGCTCGATCGCGCCATGGGGCCGAAGCGCCGGAAAAAGTCGTCGGAGAAGCTGCGGCGCGGCCGCCGGCCTTCGGAGGGCCTGGCCTTTGTCGCGCGCGATGCGTCGGGCACTGTTGCCGGCACCGTGCGGTTGTGGGACGTGGTGCTGGGCGAGGGCGGCAAGGCAGCGCTGCTGCTCGGCCCACTTGCGGTCGACCCGGCGCTGAAAAATGCCGGCATCGGCTCGGCGCTGATGCGCCATGCGGTCACTGAGGCCGAGCGGCTTGGCCATGCGGCGATCCTGCTGGTCGGCGACGCGCCCTATTACGAGCGCTTCGGGTTTTCGGCCGCAAAGACCGGCTCGCTGGCCATGCCGGGGCCTTACGAGCGGCACCGCCTGCTGGCGCGGGAACTGGTTGTCGGCGCGCTCGACGGCGCGCAAGGCACGCTGAAGGCGGCCGGGCGCAAGCTGAAGGCGCAGAGACTGCCGCTCGCTGCCTGATGGTTCGAAACAAGCCGCCGATCGCGGCGGCTTGTTTCACCTTAACTGGATCAGCCGATCAGCTGGCTGAGCGCCATGGCGACTGTCATGTCGCCTTCGACCTTTATCTTGCCGGACATGAAGGCCATGGTCGGGTTGAGATCGCCTGATATCAGCGAATCCAAATCGTCGAGCGACAGCTTTATGGTGCAATCGGCTGGCGCATCGGTAGTCGAGACATCGGCACCGTCGATGACGATGACGCCGTCGCCGCCGGTGTCGAATTTCACCGAGCGATCGAACCCGGCACTCGCCACGCGCGACCTGATCTTGTCGGCAATCTCCTGAACGCTCATGGCGGTTCTCCTCGTCTGGTTGCGTTTGTCGCGCCTCGACGCTTCGACCTAGGGCGCTTCGACCTGGTCGAAGCCACTTGCCTGGTTTTACAGCCACGGCCGCCGGCGCATATAGCTTCGGGTTGACGTTTACGTCAACGCAGTTCCCGAGCTGAAGATGAGCTTTATCGCCGCAGCATCACGCGGGCATGACACCTCGGCGGCCGGCATTGTTGCCATGCGATGTTGCCGGGGGTATCAGGCACCCACGAATATCGGCGAGCCGCTCCGGTGCTTTCCAGAAACGAACCGCAAGTTTACGCCCGCCGGCTGCGCGCGGTGCTGATCCGATCGATCCCGCTGCTCGAGGCCCGCGGTATCGCCGTCGTTATCCTGGCCGCTCTGGTCGGGGTGATGGCGGGCGCGCTGGTCACCGGCATGAGCGAACTGGTGCAGGTCCTGCACGGGCTTATGTTCGGGGTCCAGCCCGGCGGCCGGCTTTCGGCGATGTTTTCGCTGCAAAGGCCGGAGCAGGCGCTGATACCGGCGTGCGGCGGCATCCTGCTCGGGCTATCGGTGATCTGGCTGAGAAAGCGGAAGTTCCGCACACCGGTCGATCCGATCGAAGCCAACGCACTTTACGGCGGCCGCATGTCGCTGACCGATACGTTCATCATCGCCGGGCAGACGATGATTTCGAGCGGCTTCGGCGCTTCGGTCGGGCTCGAGGCCGGCTATACGCAGGTGGGTTCGGGCTTGGCGTCGCGGCTGGCGCGCTTGTTCAGGCTGCGCCGCAACGATGTCCGCATCCTCGTCGGCTGCGGTGCCGCCGGCGCGATCGCCGCCGCCTTCGACGCGCCGCTGACCGGCGCCTTCTACGGTTTCGAGCTGGTCATCGGCATCTACTCGGTCGCCAATGTCGCACCGGTGATGGCCGCCGCGATCTCGGCCTCGCTGACCGCCGAGGTGTTCGGCGGCGTGCCATTTCCGCTGGAGCTCGCCGGTCTGCCGCAGCTCACGGTCAGCCAGTATTTGCCGTTCATGCTGCTCGGGCTTCTGGGCGGCGGTGCTTCCATCGCCATCATGCATCTGGTGAGCCTGATCGAGCGCGTCTTTGCCAGGCTGTCGATCGACGCCTCGCTGCGCCCCGCCATCGGCGGCGTGATGGTCGGGCTGCTGGGGCTGGTCACGCCGCAGGTCCTGTCGAGCGGCCATGGCGCGCTGCACCGCGAATTCGCGATGAATTACGGGCTGGCCGTGGTGGCCAGCGTCTTCGTTCTGAAGCTGGCGGCCTCGGCGATCTCGCTCGGCTCCGGCTTCCGCGGCGGCCTGTTCTTTGCCTCGCTGTTCCTCGGCGCACTGCTCGGCAAGATGTTTGCCGGCGCGATGGCGTTCGTCTCGCCGGCGACCGGCATCGACCCGGCCGTCGCCGCCGTCGTCGGCATGACCTCGCTCGCCGTCGGCGTCGTCGGCGGCCCGCTGACGATGACCTTCCTGGCGCTGGAATCGACCCGCGACCTGACGCTGACCGGCGTGGTGCTGGCCGCCTCGCTCATGGCGGCGATCCTGGTGCGCGAAACGTTCGGCTATTCCTTCTCGACATGGCGCTTCCACCTGCGCGGCGAAACCATCCGCAGCGCGCATGACGTCGGCTGGATGCGCAGCCTGACTGTCGGCTCGATGATGCGAAAGGATGTCCGCACCATCGACGCCTCGACGACGCTTGCGGAATTCCGCAAGCAGGTGCCGCTCGGTGCCTCGCAGCGCGTCATCGCGGTCGACGCCGACCTGCATTATGTCGGCGTGCTGATCGTCGCCGAATTGCACAGCGATTTGTCGGATGACGAGATGCCGGTTAAGTCCTTCGCCAAATTCAGGGATGCGGTGCTGGTGCCGAGCATGAACGTGCAATCGGCGGCCGAGACCTTCCAGCGCGCCGGCGCCGAGGAATTGGCGGTGGTCGAGGATTTCACCGACCGCAAGGTGGTCGGTCTGCTGACCGAAGGCCATCTGATGCGGCGCTATGCCGAAGAACTCGACAAGGCGCGGCGCGATCTGTCGGGCGAAGGGTAGCCGAGAGGGGATGGCGATCCCGTTGCATTTAGCTGGACACCGCCGGCGAATGATCGCTACCATCGCGGTGGCTTTGAACCAGATTTCATCTGGAGCCAGATTCCGCCTGGAGATGGCGTGCTCGAAGAACCGAACAGAAATCCCGGATCCCATCGCTATGGGAAGCCGAGCTTGTGGTGGCCACCACCGTTGGGTTGATGGCCTGCGGGCCTGATCCAAGCTGAAAATCAAATTCTGTGTTCAGAGAGACATCATCATGAATACCCTGCTTTCCGTGGAGGCCCGGGAGACCGCGCTTGCCGTGACTTTCGTGTCGGGCGAAACAGTCTGCTATCCCTGGCTTTGGCTAAAGGACAATGCGCCATCGGCGTTTCACCCGCAGACCGAAGAACGAACTTTCGACCTGACCAGCGTAGACCCTTCGCTCAGACCCATCAGCGTGCGGGACAGGGGCAGCGCTGTGGGCATTGTCTGGCAGAACGACCAGGCTGAGGAGGAATTCCCGAGCCAGTTCTTTGAGTCCTACCGTCCCGGCAGAAAGCGGGACGATCCGGCCGACATCGCTCCGAAACTCTGGGACGCCTCGGTCGATCTTGAAACCATACCGCGTCACGCCGCCGGAGACATCTTGCAAAGCGATGACGATCTGCTCGCTTGGCTGAGGGCAACGGCTGCATACGGGCTCTCCATCGTCGATGGGCTTGACGATGATCCCGACGCGGGGCGGCGTGCGGCCGAGCGGATTGGTTTCCTGCGCCAGACAAATTTCGGCACGATGTTCGAAGTCGTGTCGATGCCGAACCCGAACAATCTGGCCTATACGCCGGTCGCCTTGCCGCTACACACCGATCTCGCCAACCAGGAGGTGCCGCCCGGCTACCAGTTCCTGCATTGTATCGCCAACGACGCTGAGGGTGGTGGATCGATCTTTGCCGACGGGTTTGCGGTCGTCGCCGCGCTACAGGCGGAAGATCCGGAAGCCTACCGCCTGTTGTGCGAGGTCGAGATCCCCTATCGTTTTCACGATGAAAACTACGATTTGCGGGGCAGGTTTCCCGTGATTGTAACTCGACACAACGGCGAAGTGTCGGAGTTGCGGTTCAACGCCCATCTTGTCGATGTCATCGACCTTCCCTCCGACCGATGCGCGCCCTTTTATGCGGCTTATCGCAAGCTGATGATGATGATCCGCGGGCCGCGTTTCCAAATAGCCTACCGCCTGAAGGCCGGCGAAATGGCGGTCTTCGATAATCGCCGGGTGTTACATGGCCGCCAATCGTTCAACCCGAACACGGGGCGGCGACATCTGCGCGGATGCTATGTCGATCGTGGTGAGTTCCAGAGCCGGATTCGCGTCCTGTCCCGATAGCGGCATGCACCGAAAGAGCATCGACTTGCCGAAGATCGCATTCGGCAGAGTTCGTTAGTAGGTCAGTCAAGACATAGCCCTTATTAGCCGGAGGCACTTTGGCGCAATCGGTGGTGCTGTCGTTCGCCAATTTGAATGAATCGCTGCTGGTGCCGAACGTGCAATCGGCGGCAGAGACCTTCCAGTGCGCCGGCGCCGAGGAATTGGCGGTGGTCGAGGATTTCACCGACCGCAAGGTCGTCGGCCTGCTGACCGAAGGCCATCTGATGCGGCGCTATGCCGAAGAACTCGACAAGGCGCGGCGCGATCTGTCGGGCGAGGGGTAGGGCGGGGGAGAGCCAACGTTTGGATACAAGCCCGACGTTGACCTTCGCACACCGAATCCTGAATGGCTGCTTTGCGCCTCATTTCGGTCATAGAGATCAGCTTCGCCGCGTCCTGAAAGCAGACATCGCAAGCGAGGACTCCGGAGGCCGCGGTTGTCGCGCAGATCGTGGCCGTTACGCGCCGCCGATTTTCTGGAGTGATAAGCCGCGCCCGACGCGGCGAATTCGTTACCCTACTCGGCGGCCGTCTCCGATGGCGCCTCTGCCGGCTCCGAAGGCTCGGCCTCGGCACGGGGCTTGCGCCGTGAAAACAGCGACCTGAGCGTGACGTAGAACACCGGCGTCAGGAACAGGCCGACGAAGGTGACGCCGAGCATGCCGGAGAACACCGCGGTGCCGAGCGACTGGCGCATTTCTGCGCCCGGGCCCGTTGCGATCACCAGCGGCACGACGCCGAGGATGAACGAGAAAGCGGTCATCAGGATCGGCCGCAGCCTGAGCCGGCAGGCTTCGACGGCAGCCTCGGCGGCCGACAGGCCGCGTTCCTGCGCCTGGCGCGCGAATTCGACGATCAGGATCGCGTTCTTGGCGGCAAGCCCGATCAGCACGATGAGGCCGATCTGCACGAGGATGTTGTTGTCCAGCCCTCGGAAAGACACGCCGAGCAACGCCGCGAGCACGCCGAGCGGCACCACCAGCACAATGGCGAACGGCAGCACCCAGCTTTCATATTGCGCCGCCAGCGCCAGGAACACGAACAGCACCGACAGTCCGAAGATATAGACAGCGGCATTGCCGGTGTTGCGCTCCTGATAGGCGAGCTCGGTCCATTCATAGGAGGTACCGGCCGGCAGCGTCTTTGCCGTGATCCCTTCCATCAATGCCAGCGCGTCGCCCGTGGAAACGCCGAGCGCGGCGTTGCCCTGCAGCGGCACCGAGACGTACATGTTGTAGCGCTGGACCAGCGCCGGGCCGGTGACGTCGCGGATCTCGATCAACGTGCCGAGCGGAACCAGCGCGCCGGTCGCCGAGCGCACCTTCAGTTTCAAGATGTCGGCGCGATCGAGGCGGAACGCCTGGTCGGCCTGCGCACGCACCTGGTAGACGCGCCCGAAAGCGTTGAAGTCGTTGACGTAGGCGGTGCCCAAATTGATCGACAGCGTCTCGAAGATGTTGGGGATCGGCACGTTCAGGATGCGCGCCTTGTCGCGATCGATCGCCAGGAAGAATTGCGGGCTCGACGCGGAGAACGTGGTGAACACGCCCGTCAGCCCCGGCGTCTTGTTGGCCTTGCCGGCGATTTCGTTGGCAAGCGCCAGGATCTGCCGCATGTCAGCGCTGTTGCGCTCCTGGATCTGCAGCTTGAAGCCGCCGGCATTGCCGACGCCGCGGATCGGCGGCGGCGGCAGTGCGATAATGAAGGCTTCCTTGATGCTTTGCAGGCTGCCGAACAGATTGCCGATGACCTGGGCCGCCGACTGGCCGGCTTTCAGTCGCTCGTCAAAGGGCTTGAACCTGGCGAAGATCACGCCCGCGTTGCTGGCGTTGGTGAAGGTCGCGCCGGAGAAGCCGGCGAAGGCGACTGCGTAGTCGACGCCTGGCGTTTTCTGGATGATCTGCGACGCCTGCTGGATGACCGCATCGGTCCTCGACAGCGAGGCGCCGTCCGGCAACTGGACGACGACGATAGCATAGCCCTGGTCGAGCGACGGAATGAAACCGCGCGGCACCGCCTGCACCATGTAGACCGTGGCGTAGATGAGGGCCGCGAAAACGGCCAGCATGGCGGCGATCGTTATCCACGAGCCGACCAGCACGCGGATGATGCTCGAATACCAGTGGGCGACCCTGTCGAAGCCGCGATTGAAGCCGTCGGCGAGCGCCCGTCCGAACCGCGCCAGGAAAAAGCGCGGCGGCGCCGCCGCGGCGTGGTGCGGCTTGAACAGCAGTGCGGCCAGCGCCGGCGAAAGCGTCAGCGAATTGAATGCCGAGATCGCCGTCGACACCGCGATGGTGATCGCAAACTGCAGGTAGAACTGCCCAGAAATGCCGGGGATGAAGGCTGTCGGTACGAACACGGCTATCAGCACCAGCGAGATCGCGATGACCGCCGTTCCGACTTCGTCCATGGTCAGGTGCGACGCCGGATTGGGCGCCAGCCCTCTGGCGATATTGCGCTCGACGTTCTCGACCACGACGATCGCATCGTCGACGACGATGCCGATCGCCAGAACGAGGCCGAACAGCGTCAGCATGTTGAGCGAGAAGCCGGCGGCGTAAAGCACCGCCAGCGTGCCGATCAGCGACACGGGGATCGCCACGATCGGCACGATCGCCATGCGCCACGATTGCAGGAAGACGATGATGACGATGATGACCAGCAGCATCGCCTCGAGGATTGTCTTATAGACCTCCTGGATCGACTCGGCGACGAACTCGGTCGGATTGTAGACGATGTCGTAGCTCAACCCCTTCGGGAAGTCGCGGGAAAGCTCCTTCATCTTGTCCTGGATCTCCGCGGCTGCGGCGAGCGCATTGGTGCCCGGCCGCTGGAAGATGGCGAGCGCCACCGCCGGTTTGCCGTTGAGATAGGAGTTGGTGACGTAATCCTTGGCGCCGAGCTCGATGCGCGCCACGTCCTGCAGCGAGATCAGGCGGCCGTCGTCGGTCGATTTGACGATCACGTATCGGAAGTCGCGTGCGTCGTTGAAGCGGCCTTGCGTGGTGACCGTGTACTGGAACGCCATGCCAGTGCTGGTCGGCGGCGCGCCGATCGAGCCACCCGACACCTGGACGTTTTGGTCGCGCAGCGCCTGCACCACATCGCCCGAGGTCATCCCCAGGGCGGACAGTTTTTCCGGATCGAGCCAGATGCGCAGCGAATATTCGCGTTCGCCGAAGATGATGAGGTCGCCGACGCCGTCGAGTCTGAGCAGTATGTCGCGCACCCGCGAGCGGGCGTAGTTCGAGACGTAGAGCTGGTCGTAGGTATTGTCGGGCGACAGCATGTGCACGACCATCATTAGGTCGGGCGAGCTCTTGGTGGTGGTGATGCCGAGGCGGCGGACTTCTTCGGGCAGGCGCGGCTCGGCGACCGACACGCGGTTCTGCACCAGCACCTGCGCCTGGTCGAGATCGGTGCCCAGCTTGAAGGTGATGGTCAGCGCCATCGCCCCGTCGCCCGACGAATAGGACGACATGTAGAGCATGCCCTCGACGCCGTTGATCTCCTGCTCGATCGGCGTTGCCACCGTCGCTGCAACCGTCTCGGCGTCGGCGCCCGGATACTGCGCGCGAACGACGATGGTCGGCGGCGCGATCTCGGGATATTGCGCGACCGGCAGCTGGGTATAAGCAATCCCGCCGAGGACCAGCAGGACGATCGAAACGACCGATGCGAAGATCGGACGGTCGACGAAGAAATGTGCGAACCTCATTGCTGCAACTCGGCGGTCTCGGCCTTGGGCGGCAACGTCACCATCTCGACCTTCACCTTGGTGCCGGGCCTGGCGTGCATCAGCCCGTTGACGATGATCGTCTCGTCGCCGGTCAGGCCCCCGCGGATCACCCGGTAGCCGTCGAGAAGCGGGCCGGTGCGCACGGGCTTCGCCGACACCATCCCGGCCTCATCCACCAGGAACACGATGCGGCGATCCTGATCGGCGCCGATCGCCTCGTCGGGCACCAGCACGCCGCTATGCGGCAGCGACCCCGGCACGTTAATGCGCCCGAACATGCCTGGCTGGAGAATGCCGTCGGCGTTGGGAAACCTTGCACGCACCCGCATGGTGCCGGTCGCGTTGTCGATCCGGTTCTCGGCGAAATCGAGCTTGCCTTTGAATACCGCCTCCGCGCGGTCGGCGACGCGAACCACCACCTCGAGCCCGCCGGCGCCTTCCTGCATGCTGCCGCCACGCTCCTTCGCGTCGCGGGCGTAGCTGAAATACAGGCGCTCATCGACGTCGAAATAGAAGTCGATCGGATCGCGCGTAACGATGGTCGTCAGCAAGGTGGTATCCGGCTGCACGAGGTTGCCGACCGACACCAGCCGGCGGTCGATGCGGCCGGACAAGGGCGCCTTGATATCGGTGAATTCCATGTTCAGGCTGGCCGTCGTCAGCGCAGCCGTCGCGCCCTGCATCTGCGCCTGCGCCGAAAGGTATTCCCGCCGGCGGTCGTCGACCGTCGCGGTTGAGATATTGCCGGTCTTGGCGAGTTCGTCGGCGCGATCCAGCTGCATCTTGGAGAATTCGAGCAGACTCTTGGCGACGTCCACTTGCGACTTGGCGGCATCATAAGCCGCCTGGTACGGACGCTGGTCGATGGTGAAGAGCAGGTCGCCCTTGTTGACCAGTGCGCCGTCCTGGAAGCTGACCTTGTCCAGATAGCCGCTGACGCGCGAACGGATGGCGACCTGGTCGACGGCTTCGAAGCGCCCGACGAACTCGTCGTCTTCGACGATTTCACGGACCACCGGCTTGGCCGCCGTCACCACGGGAAGCTGCTGGTCCTGCGCAAACGCAGTGCTGCTGAAAGCCATGCCGAGCAGGAATGCCGCCGACATGGCGGCGCGGGCAAGCCAGCCGGCCGATCGACGGGGTCGCCCGCCCGCGTCGCGATGCAATTGCCCATTCCCTGGGGTGTCCATTTGCGTCCTCGCTCGCTGGACCGGAGGTCGGTTGATCCGCTTCTACGCTCAGGCTTCTCGTCGAGATCAGAGCATTGCAGTGTTGTGCATGGCAACATGATCATTTTCCATGTGGGCTGAAATGTCCACCCTGTGGCGGCTGCCCCGGCGGACTGAAGCACCGCAGCATTTTCCACTTTGAGGCGAAATAATTCTCAACTATGGTTAGCCAGGCTTTATGCATGGGGGAATATTGCCGATGGTTTTGTCACGCAGGGGTGTCGTGCTTGGCGGCCTGGCGCTGGTCGCGGTGGGTGCAACCAGCAATATTGCTCAAGCCGCGGCGGCAAAATCCTTTTTCGCCGGCACCGCCAGCGACAACAATTTTGTCTATCGCAAGACCAACTTCGCCAAGATCGACAAGAGATGGCATCGCCAGATCGTCAAGTATTTCAGCAGCGAGCCGGTCGGCACCGTCGTGGTCGATACGCGCCACCACTTCCTCTATGTCATCATGGAAAACAAGACCGCCATCCGCTACGGCGTCGGCGTCGGCAAGGACGGCTTCAAATGGTACGGCCGCGCGACGATCGACCGCCGCGCACTGTGGCCGGAATGGGTCCCGCCCCCCGAAATGCGTAAGCGCAGGCCGGAGCTACCCCCCATGATCGCAGGCGGCGCGTCCAACAATCCGCTCGGGCCGCGCGCGCTCTATCTGCACCGCGACGGCGCCGACACCGGCTACCGCCTGCATGGCACGCTGGAGCCATGGAGCATCGGCACCGACGCTTCCAGCGGCTGCATCCGCATGTTCCCGGAAGACATCATCGACCTCTACCAGCGCTGTCCGATCGGCACCGCGGTGCAGGTCCTGCCGCACATCGCCGACCAGGCGCCCGCTTCCACCACTGTCGAATGATTGGCGCCTCATGAACCGCATGATTGAAAACACGCGCCGGCTGCTCGCCGCCGGCCTGCTGCTGCTGGCTGCATCCTGCTCGACCAGCAACACGCTGGCCCCTCCCACGCCCGACGTCACCAACACCGAGATTGCCGGCTTCCAGAACGTGCAGCCGGGCAGCGAGGAGGATTTTATCCTCAATGTCGGCCGCCGCACCTATTTCACGCAAGGTTCGGCCGCGCTCGATTCTGTCGCCAAGGCCACCCTCGACACCCAGATCGCCTGGTTAGCAAAGCATCCGCGCTGGCTGCTCAAGCTGCAGGGTTTCGCCGACGATCCCGGCGCAAGCGAAACGGCGCTGTCGCAGCAGCGCGCCGATGCGGTGATGGACTACCTCGCCGCCGGCGGCATAGACCGCAACCGCATGTGGGCCAAGGGCTACGGCAAGGACAGGCTCGTCCGCGAGTGCCCCGACACCGCCTGCAGGTCGCAGAACCGCCGCGTTGTGTCCAATTTGCGCGATGTGAGGGACGAGTCGTAGGGGGCTGCTGTTTTGCTTTTCGCCAAATCAGGGTCTCAAACCCGACGGCGGCATGGCTGCTTGGCGCCTCATCTCTGACATTGAGACCAGCGTCACTGTGCGCTCAGAACGGACCCTCGCGATCCAGAAGCGGAACTCGATGGACCAGCAAGCCGACGAGCAAGCGCGCCGAGCCGCAGACGCGCTCGGCCGAAATGCCTAGCACCTGGTCTGAGATCGGTTGGGTCCTAGCCAATTCTTGGCCATCGCCAGGGAGGGGCGGCGTCGACCAGGTGACGGTGCGTGAGGCCGACAAAAGGGCCGGGGTGTCGTCCAGAGCGCCGTTCCGGCATTTTCCGACCAAGAGGCGATGCGCCGGTTTCGGGCCGAGATCTCCGTCGAACTGGACAGAGCAGATCAGCTTGATCCGCTCTCGCGCTTTCGGGCGCTGGGCTATGTCGCTTGTTCGGCTCAACGAAGAAATCCGCGGTCTGATGGTCCAGATACTGGAAGACGCGCGCACTGCCGGGCGATTGCGGAAAACCAATATCGAAGGCATTCCCTTATAGGCACGCGCGATTGTCTATGGGCTTGCCCGAATGTGGGTCGATGGCCAGTTCGCCCAATGGGGCGGCATCGACAAGGCTGAATTGCTGATGAAGCAAAGTCTCTACGAAAATAAGCAGTCCAGCACCGCGCCGACCCATCCGTAAGTCATCCGTAAGTGCGCTCCCTCTACGTCCTGTTCTGAACCAGGCGACATGTCTGCGCCATACAGAGAGGGAAACGACTATGAGCACGCTCCTTGCACCAATTGTGATTGGCCCCGTATCGGTCTTGAGTACCTCGGTACGCATCGATGGGCCGCTTCCCGGGTCGAGCATTTCCCTGCTGGTAAATGGCGTACCTGTCCCTGCGGTAAATGCCGGCGCCACAACCACTACCTTCGTGCCGATCGCCGCAGGCTCCCTCAACCTGGGGGATGCGTTGACCGCACGCTGGACACTCGGCGCCGAAACCAGTGATCCAAGCCCGGTCCCGATAACCGTGCTCGGGCTTCCCTCGACGCTAAGCCCATTGGTGTATTTGAGCCAGGTGCACGAGTGCGTTGACTGGATGCTGATCGGCGCAGCCTATCCTGGCGCCACGGTCGAGATTTTCAACGGCGGCGCATTGATCGGCAGCGATACCGCACGCGGAAATGTCGTACCAGTGCGCATTCGCGGGGCGATCCAGGCCAACGATGTGCTTAGCGCGGTGCAGTCCGTTCAGACGCCTGCCGGACAGGTGAAGAGCAGTCCGACCCCGAGCTTGCCCGCCGAACAGACGCCGTATCGGGAAAATACCATGCCGGCACCGGCAATCGGCCCAGTTTCCGGGTGCGCGCAAGCAGTGCCCGTCAGGGGATTGGCTCAAGGGGCCACCACGAAGGTCCACTTCAATGGCGACGTGCTGGAATATCCTTTCGTTGGTGCCAACCTCCTGGCGCTGCTTGGCCGCACCGCGCACAATCCGGATGTCTTCAGCGCCACGCAGCACTTCGAGCGCTGCAATGCATCAAGTCCGTCATCTGCTCCTCCGGTGATCGTCGACGAAACCTTGCCGGTTCGAAAGCCCGTAATAGGGACCTCACAGTATTCCTGCCCGGCAGCCCGCGCTTTGCCTATCTCCAATCTCGAGCCCGGCGCGACATTGACGATCCAGCTTGTCGATCCGACTTCGGGTGCAGCTACCGTGCTCGGGAGGATCGGAGTCGGCGAGGATGTGAGTTCCGGCCAATACTGGATTCCCGACGTGTCGGCCTTGATCCCGGCATCGCCGCCGTTTCCATCGCTCGTCGTTATCCAGGAGCTATGCGGCAAGACAGCCACATCCGATAAGTTGCTGGTGGTAGGGTCTTATCAGGGCAGCGTATTTCCGCCGACCGTCATGGAGCCCCTATTGGAATGTGTAAGCGGCGCTTTCGTCAACAGCGTCGACAATGCGGTCGTGCGTTTGTACTCGGATGCGCCGGATTCTCCTGTGATCAGCAAGCCTCTGTTCAATTTTGGCGGCGCCGTCTGGGTCGAGACATTTCGGCCGTTGCGCGCCGGCGAGCACATTCACGCCGAGCTGGAGCTTACTTGTCAGCCCCCCGCGCTTCGGGTCGGGAGCCCGGTCAAAGTATCCGACCTGACCCCACTCAAGGCCCCGGATATTCAACAGCCCGTCCGGGTCTTCCAGCGGTTCATTTACTTGTCAGGCACAATTCCCGGCGCGCGCGTGCATGTATTCGTGAACGGGAAGTGGCGCGCCAGCGATACGCCAATTGGTTCGACGACGCTCTACTTCGCGATTTACGTGGGCGGGCTCAAGGTGGAAGACCAAATTACGGTGCTGCAGACATTGTGCACGAAGATGTCTCCGCTCACCAGGGTTCCCGTCAACGTTTTCCCCGGGAAAATGGTGCTCTCCGCGGCTCCCCCGTCCCTGACGGCGGGCCAGCCGGCGACGTTAATCATCAAAGCAGTCGATGCCGATGACAAGTTCAAATCGGTTGGAGGGACCGTATCGCAAGGGGGCGTGGTGGTCGGGGCCACCAACACAGCGTTCACCCTGTCTCCGCCGGCCGGCCAAGTATCGGTCAGCTTGCAGGTTGCAGCCGTTGGTTACAACACCGAGACCATCAGTATTCCCCTTACAGCGCCACCGGTCGTCAAGCCGGCGATGCTGACCATAGCGACAGGTCTCTGGTTCAACGCCTCCAAGAAAGAAATCACTGAAATCACGTGGCACCTGCAGGGGCCATCCGGCAGCTTTTCAAAGACCGAAAAGCCGAACGCAGAGCCGGCGTTGGTTCAGTTCGCGTTGCCCAAGCCAGCCGGCGGCGGGTTCACGCCGTTCACTCTCAGCTGCGAGGTCACATTCCAGTTCCAGGATTTCAATTTCATCTCGGGCGTATCCGGTACGGGGTCGAGTAACTTTATCGAGGGAGGCCTCATAAAGCCGTCTCCATCGACCGTGGAGATGCATTGGAGCGGTACCGACCTGACGATCAACTTCCTGGTAAAGTGGATACAGCAGGGCGATTATTTCGTCATAGAGCTCATGTAGTCGAACCACCGGCGGAAGGGGCGTTAGGTTGACTGGGGCGGTTCATCGTTTCACGGAAACGGCGAACCGCTCTATCTCTTTGTTTTGCGCAATTGCGGACGGAAACCGTTTCACACTTTTCCTGGAATTGCGCTAATGCTCGATCGGTCCCTTCGGCATGACGAGCGCCGTGCCGGCAGTCGTCGGCCGCTCGATCATGCGGCGGACGCGCGGCGGCTCATTGCCGCTGTGCGCCATCACGGCGGCGGATGCGGCCGCGGTCGGCCATGGTGGCGAGGAATTCCGTCACGTCCTCGTTGCGGATGACATATTCGATCATGATGGCGATGGGGCCGTTGCGCGGCTTGAGGTCGAGCCCAAATTATCCCCCAGCCAACCTCGGCAGCAGGAAAATCTCAGCCCCTTCCGGCAGTTCCTTCGACCAGGTGTCGCGGTAGATCACCCCATCGATGGCGACGGCGATGCCGCGATCGACGTAGGGCTCGAGGCCGGGATATTGTTCAGCCAGTTTCCTGAACAGCTCCCGAATATCCTTCGCCTCGATCTCGACCTTGCTCTTGCCTCCGGCGATCGCGGCGAGCGATCCCCAGAGCGTTACTTCGACCATCAGCCTTCCCGTTCTGCCTCGAGCGCCGCCAGGATGCGCGGCGGCGACATCGGGATGTGCGTCATGCGCACTCCGACCGCGTTCGACACCGCATTGGCGATCGCCGCCAGCGGCGGCACGATCGAGGTCTCGCCGACACCGCGCACCCCGTAGGGATGGTTAGGGTTGGGGATCTCGAGGATCTGTGTGTCGATCATCGGCAGGTCCGAGCAGACCGGGATCCGGTAGTCGAGGAAGCCGGGGTTCTGCAACCGCCCGTCCTTGCCGTAGATATACTCCTCGTTGAGCGCCCAGCCGATGCCTTGCGCGGCACCCCCCTGATACTGCCCCTCGACATAGGTCGGATGCACCGCCTTGCCGGCGTCCTGAACGACGGTGTAGCGCAGCACCCTGGTGGAGCCGGTCTCGGGATCCACCTCGATATCGCAGATATGGGTGGCGAAGGAGACGCCGGCGCCGTCGGCGACGAGCTCACTGTGGCCTGCGATGGGTCCGCCCGTCTTTCCGGAAGCGGCCGCGATCTCCTTCAGCGACAGCGGCGAAAGGTTGCCGTGCGTGGCGCCTTTGGCAATGGCGCGGCCCTCTTCCCAGACCACATCGTCGACGGGTATGTCCCACATCTGCGCGGCACGCTGCCTGAGGACCTTGATAGCGTTGCGGGCGGCCGAGATCGTCGCCATGGAGGAGGAGAACGTGCCGCGGCTGCCGTCCGTCATGTCGTTGTAGCCGAGGCTGGAGGTATCGGCGACCACCGCCTTGACCTGCTCATAAGGGATACCGAGCTCCTCCGCCGCCACCAGCGACAGCGAGGCGCGCGAACCACCCACGTCCACGGTTCCGACGGCGAGCGAGACCGAACCGTCCATGCCGATGTTGAGGTCCGTGCAGGTCTGGCCACCGAAATTGAACCAGAAGCCGCAGGCCATTCCGCGGCCCTGATTCTTGCCGAGCGGCGCCTTCATGTGCGGGTGGTTCTTCACCGCCTCCAGCGTCGGCCCGATGCCGATCGGGCCGTATACCGGGCCGTAGGATGATCTGGTGCCTTCCTGCGCCGCGTTCCTGATCCGGAACTCGACGGGGTCCATTCCGATCTCCTTGGCCAGTTCGTCGACCGCGCTTTCCACCGCAAACGCCGCCATCGGCGCCGACGGCGCGCGATAGGCCGCGGTCTTGGGCCGGTTGACCAGCACTTCGTAGCCGACGGTCTTGACGTTTTCGAGCCTGTAGCAGGCAAAGGCGGTCATGGCGCCGATTTCGGCCCACATGCCGGCATAGGGGCCGCAGCTATAGCGCAGCGTCGCCTCGGCCGCCGTGATCGTGCCGTCCTTGCGGGCGCCGATCCTGACATCGATCGAGGTGGCGCTGGTCGGGCCGGAAGCGCGGAACACCTCGTCGCGCGTCATGACCAGCTTGACCGGCCGGCCGGCCTTGCGCGACAGCGCCAGCGCCACCGGCTCGGCCCAGACATGGGTCTTGCCGCCGAAACCGCCGCCGATCTCCGAGGAGGTGACGCGCAGCTTCGAGGCTTCCATGCCAAGCAGCTGGGCGCAGTGCTGGCGGTAAACAAAATGGCCTTGCGTACAGACCCAAAGATCGGCGGTGCCGTCGGAACTGACATTGGCGACGCAGGCATGCGGCTCGATGTAACCCTGGTGCGTCTGCTCGGTCTTGAAGGAGCGTTCGACGACGAAATCGGCCTGGCCGAAACCCTGGTGGATGTCGCCATGGCCATACTGGGTGCGCTTGGTGACATTGGAAGGCTTGACGGGCTTCTCCTCGAGGCCCTCGGTGAAGATCGCGTCGTTGACCAGGGGTGCGGAGTGCTTCATCGCCTCGTCGACGTCGGTGACATGCGGCAGCACCTCGTAGTCGACCTCGATCAGCTTCAGTGCCTGCCTCGCCGTGCGGGCATCGACCGCAGCGACCGCGGCCACGGCATGGCCGTCATAGAGCGCTTTCTTGCGCGCCATGCAGTTGTCGAGGATGTCGTACATGGCGGCATCGCCGTCAGTCAGGTCGGGCAGGTCGGCCGCGGTGATCACCGCCTTGACGCCGGCGAGCTTCTCCGCCTTCGACGTGTCGATCTTCCTGATCGTGGCATGCGCATGAGGGCTTCTGAGAATGCGCCCGACCAGTTGCCCGGCCATGTTGAAGTCGGCGCCATAGCGTGCGCGGCCCGTCACCTTGTCGACGCCGTCGGGACGGATGGGACGCGTGCCGACAGAGGTGAAATTGCGTCCGGAGTAACGCGGATCGAAATTCATCGTCATGCTCCCTTCATCACGCTGGCGGCGTCCTGAACGGCACGCACGATCTTGTCATAGCCGGTGCAGCGGCAGAGGTTCCCGGCAAGGCCGAAGCGGATTTCCTCCTCGGTCGGATCGGGGTTCTTGGCCAAAAGGTCCTTGGCCGCCATGAGGAAGCCCGGCGTGCAGACGCCGCATTGAAGTGCGGCGTGTTCCAGGAATTTCTGCTGCAGCGGATGCAGCCTGTCGCCATGCGCCATGCCCTCGATGGTCTCGACGTGCCGGCCCTCGGCTTCCGCGCCGAGCACCAGGCACGAGCACACCAGCCGATTGTCGAGGATGATGCTGCAGGCGCCGCAGTCGCCGGTGCCGCAGCCTTCCTTGGCGCCCGTCAGCCCCAGGCGATCGCGCAGGACGTCGAGCAGCGTCTCGTCCGGCTGGCAAAGGAACTCGACATTGTCGCCGTTGATTGTCGTTGATACTGCCACACCAGCCATCATTTGCCTCCTGCGCGTGCATAGGCGGTCGTGGCGGCCCGCTTGGCCAGCACACCCGCAACTTTCCGTCTGAATTCGATAGTGCCCCGCTTGTCGTCGATCGGGCGGCAGGCGCCCGAGCAGACCTTGGCGAGCCTTTCCAGCGTGGCTTCGTCCAGCTTGGAGCCGATGAGAACCTCGGCGGCCTCCTCGACCAGAACCACCGTCGGCGCCACGGCGCCCAGCGCCAGACGGGCGGATTTGACGCGACCTTGCTCATCGAGCGTCATGTTCACGCCGGCGCTTACCACCGCGATGTCCATCTCGGTGCGCGGAATGAAACGCAGATAGGCATCGCCCGAACGCGGCAGACGTTTGTGGAGCAGGATTGCCTCGATGATCTCGCCCTTGGCCAGCGACGTCTTGCCCGGCCCGGTCGGCACCGCCTCCACGGCAATCGTGCGCCTGGTTCCCGGGCCGACGACCACCGCCTGGGCGCCAGCGGCCACCAGCGCCGGCACGCTGTCGGCGGCCGGCGAGGCGTTGCACAGATTGCCGACGATGGTGCAGCGTCCCTGCACCTGCTTGGAACCGATCAGCTTGGCCGCTTCGACAACGCCGGGCCATGCCTTCTGCAGGGCCGTGTTCTCGCCCAGCACAGCGCAGGGCACCGCCGCGCCGATGCTGAAGCCCTCGGCTGTTTCCCTGATCTCGCCAAGCCCGTCGATCGCCTTGATGTCGACGATCAGGTCGGGTTCGATGAAGCCGCCTTTCATTCTCACCAGAAGGTCGCTGCCCCCGGCGAGAATGGCGGCCGTACCGCCTGATCCGGCCAACTGGCCAACGGCATCTTCGATTGAAAGCGGACGTATGTAGCGCATCGTCTCCCCTTAGTGGTCATAGTCACATCCACTGATATAAACCGTCTCTCCGCAATGGCCATCCCGTTCGTGCATTCGCGGATTGGGCCAGGCGCCGCAATTTCATTTGCTCGACCAACTGGACGCGCCGCCGCCATTAATGCTCGATCGGCCCCTTCGGCATCACCAGCGCCGTGCCTGCTGTCGTCGGGCGCTCGATCATGCGACGGACGCGGGGTGGCTCGTTGCCGCTGTGCAGCGCCCTTATACGCTCACCGATGACGGCGTCGGCGTAGGTGGCGCGCCTGTTGTGGCGGATATATTCGACCCAGGTCGGCGTGTGGTAGTGCTCGATCCATATCGACGGATTTTCGAGATCGCGCGCCAACGTCCAGTTGCGGGCGCCGTCACGCCGGCGAACGCGGCCGCGCTCGGCCATGGTGGCGAGGAATTCCGGCACGTCCTCGTTACGGATGACATATTCGATCATGATGGCGATGGGGCCGCTGCGCGGCTTCAGATCAAGCGCCAGATGCGGCTCCTGAAAACGGTTGAGCGGGTCGAGGTTGAGCACCGCCTGCTGCGGCAGCGGCAGCAGCAGGCCGATGGCGCCTCCCGCCAGCATGGCGACGCTGGCCGCCATCAGGGCGGCCTCGGCGCCATGGGCGTCGGCAACGACACCCCAGACCCAGCTGCCGAGCGCGATGCCGCCGAAGGTCGCGGTCTGGTAGACCGAAAGCACGCGGCCGACCACCCAGCGCGGCGTCGACATCTGCACGGTGACGTTGAAGTGCGACAGCGCAGTCACCCAGCAGGCGCCGCCGACCAGCAGGCCGAGCGACGTCTGCCAGGCATGATTGCTGACGGCGGCGTTGAAGGCGCAGACGGCGAAGCCGGCAAAAGCCATGCGCACCATGGTTTCGCTGGACAGCAGCTGCCGCAGCCTGACGCTGGTCAGCGCGCCGCCGACGGCACCGATGCCGAAGGCGCCGAGCATGATGCCGTAGCTCAAGGCATCGCCCTTGACGACGTCACGCGCCACCAGCGGCAGCAATGCCAGGACCGCGCCGGCGCTGAAGCCGAAGGCCGAGCTTCTGACCAGCACCTTGCCGATATTGGGCGACATGGCGACGTAGCGCAGGCCGGCGCCCATCGCGGCGCCCAGCGTCTCGCGCGGCAAGGTCGATGCCGGCAGTTCCGGCTTCCAGCGGGCCAGCACGACGATGAGGCCGATATAGCTCAGCGTGTTGACGGCAAAGGCCGCGGCGGCGCCTGCGGCGGCAACGATGATGCCGCCGATCGCCGGGCCGACGCTGCGCGTCAGGTTGAAGCCCATCGAGTTGAGCGCGATCGCCGCCGGCACCTTGGTGCGAGGCACCATGTCGCCGACCGAAGCCTGCCAGGACGGGCTGTTGAGCGCGGTGCCGCTGTCGATCAGGAAGGTGAAGGCAAGCAGCGTCCACGGCGTCATCAGGTCGAGATAGGTGAAGACGGTCAGAAGAGCCGAGACGACGAGCATGAAGATCTGCGCGACCAGCATGATTTTGCGCCGGTTGAAGCTGTCGGCGACGGCGCCGGCCAGCAATGCGAAGAGCATGATCGGCAAGGTGGTCGAGGCCTGGACCAATGCGACCTGGTAGGACGAGGTGGCGATCGTCGTCATCATCCAGGCGGCGCCGACGCCCTGGATCAGGCCGCCGAAATTGGAAACAAGGCTGGCGGACCACACCGCCCGGAAGATGCCGTGCCGGAACGGCGCCAGCGCCGAGGCGCTTTCGCTTTCCGGTGTGTCGTCGTTCATAAATGCTTTCCCGGGCTCAAATGCGTTTGTTCTTCCGATGAATCGGCCCCTCAAGCCAAGGATTCAAAAAATAGAACATCATTTCGCAAAGGGCGAACGCATTCTGGAAAAACATCATGGTCCAACAACAAGATAGCGGACCGTCAGCGCGTGCCGCTGCAGGCGAGGCGGTCGGTCAGGCCGGCGGCACCGCTTGCCACGCGCTGCCATGTGATTGCAGGCACCGGCGGTTCTAGCGGTCCTCGAAACCGGTCAGCACGCCGACGGCGTTGATGCCGATCTCCTCGACGGCGTAGCCGCCTTCCATGACGAACAGCGTCGGCAGGCCGAGCCTGGCGATGCGGCGGCCGATCCTGGGATAGTCGGGGGTCTTCAGCTTGAACTGGCTGATCGGATCCTTCTCGAAAGTGTCGACGCCGAGTGAAACCACGACGACGTCAGGAGCATAAGCCGAAAGCCTCGTGCAAGCGTCCTCGAGCGAGGCGTTCCACACGTCCCAGCCGGTGCCGAAGGGCATCGGATAATTGTCGTTGAAGCCTTCGCCGTCGCCCTCGCCGCGTTCGTCGGCATGGCCGAGGAAGAAGGGATATTCGGTCATCGGATCGCCATGCAGGTTCAGCACCTGAACGTCGCCGCGGCGGTAGAAGATCTCCTGGGTACCGTTGCCGTGGTGATAGTCGACGTCGAGGATCGAAACGCGCGCAGCGCCATGGTCGCGGAACCATTGCGCGGCGACGGCGGCGTTGTTGATGAAGCAATAGCCGCCCATGAAGGCCGCCCCGGCATGGTGCCCCGGCGGGCGGCAGAGCGCAAAGGCGGAAGGCTCACCGGCCTTGACCAGTGCGGCGGCGGTCAGCGCGACGTCATAGGACGACTTGATCGCGTCCCATGTGCCTTTGACGAACGTCGCGCCGCCGTCGAAGGAGTAGAAGCCGAGCAGCGCATCGATGCCGTTCGGGCGCACGTCGCCGCGCAGGCCGCGCGTCGGCCAGGTGAAGGGAATGGCCGAACCGCTGCGGCCCGACGCTTCCCAGAGCGGCCACACGGTCGGCAGGAAATCGATGTAGTCGCTGGCATGCACCTTCTTGGCGGCGGCAAGGTCGTGGATTTCCGGCGGCAGGATCGGACCGAGCTTCTCGCTCTCCACCCGCGCCCTGACGAACTCGGCGCGCGAAGGCTTTTCAAAAGCCGGCACGATGGCGCCGGCGATCAGTTCGACGTTGCCGGAATGGCCGGCATGAAGAGGCGAAAAAACAGTCTTCATGAAATTGTTCCGTGGTGAGACGCGGCGACCCTAACCGTCCTGCACTGCCTTTCACAAGGCGCTGGGCCAACCAGCCATGGCTTGCTGGCACGGTAGCCGGTCGTCTAGCCTGCCGGCAGCGCAACCGAACCGCGGGTAATCATGAGTTCAAATGCCGACCTAATCGTCACCAATGCCCGTGTGCTGACCATGGACGAAGGCAATCCGACGGCCGAGGCGGTGGCGGTAAAGGACGGCAACATCCTGGCGGTTGGCGATCGTCGGACGATCGAGGCGCTGAAAGGGCCGGCCACGAAGATTATCGATGCGCAAGGCGGTTCGGTGGTGCCGGGCTTCATCGAAGCGCATATGCATCTTTTCGGCGGCGCGGCCGAGCTCGATAATCTGCACCTTCAGGGCGTGCATGGCTTCGATGCGCTGAGCGACGCGATCCGCGCCTATGCGGCAGCACGGCCGAACGCCAAATTGCTGCTTGGGGCCGGCGTCGACTACACCATCCTTTCGAAGGAAGAGCCGGTCACCCGCCATCATCTCGATCGCATCATCGCCGACCGGCCGTTCGCGATGTCGGCTTCCGATCACCACACGATGTGGGCCAACACCAAGGCGCTTGAGCTGGCTGGCATCCTGCACGGCAAGCAACTCGGCCCCGGCAATGAGATCGTCATGGGCGCCGACGGGCTCGCGGCGGGCGAATTGCGCGAGGGCGAGGCGTTCGGGCCGATCCTCGAGCTTTCCGGGCAGAACCGCGTGCGGCTCGGCATTGCGACAGGCGGAGAGCCCGAGCCGTACCCTTCCGCCGCCGAAGTCGCGGCAGATCGTAACCTGATGCATCGCGGGCTGGAATGGTGCGCCCGCCACGGCATCACCTCGATCCAGAACATGGACGGCAATCTTTACCAGCTCGAGCTGCTAGCCGGGCTGGAACAGGAAGGGCGGCTGCTCTGCCGCACCAAGATACCCTTTCATTTCAAGAACTTCATGACGCTCGACAGGCTGGAAAAGGCATCGAGCATGGCCAACTCCTACCAATCGGAATGGCTGTCGTCCGGCATGGTCAAGATGTTTTACGACGGCGTGCTGGAAGGCTGGACCGCGGTCATGGTCGACGACTATGCCGACCGGCCGGGCTGGCGCGGTGAGCCGCTGTTTACGCCGGAGCATCTCGCCGAGGTGGCGGTGGAGGCCGACCGGCGCGGGCTGCAGGTCGCCGTGCATTCGATCGGCGACGGCGCGGTGCGCGCGGTCCTCGATGGTTACGAGGCGGCGCAGCGGAAGAACGGCAAACGCGACAGCCGGCACCGGGTCGAGCACATCGAGGTCACCACTGCCGCCGACGTGCCGCGCTTCGCCGAACTCGGCGTCATCGCCTCGATGCAGCCGCCGCACCCGCCCGGCGCCATGGACTTCCCGCTGGAGCCGACGCTTTCACGCATCGGCCGCGAAAGATGGCCGCTGAGCTATGCCTGGCGGACGCTGAAGCAGGCGGGCGCGCATATCGTCTTCGCTTCCGACTGGCCGGTGTCGCGGATCGAGCCGATCCTGGGCATTCAGGCGGCGATGCTGCGCAAACCTTGGGCAGACGGCGTTCCCGACCAGAGCTTCTCGCTGTTGGAAGCGCTTGCGGGCTATACAGTCGAAGGCGCTTATGCCGAATTCATGGAGCACCGCAAGGGCCGGCTGAAAACCGGCTATCTGGCCGATCTGGTGGTGCTGTCCGCTGATATCGAGGCAGCTGAACCGGGTTTGTTACACAAGGTGCATCCGGTGACTACCATCTGCGGCGGCAAGATCACTTATCAGGTTTGATGATGGCACTGACGATGGCACGGGGCTTGCGTTGTGAACCGAGATTCAGACGCATGGTTGCCAAGCCGACCGGCATGTGCTGACAATCGAATGGGAACTGGATCCGCCAACAAGAGCGGACATAACAATGGGGAAGTGCGTGCCGGATCAACCGGGTAAGAGTGCAATCGAGGTCCGTGGCGTTCGCAAGGTGTTCGGTACCGGGGACGCACAGGTCGCCGCTCTCGACACGGTTTCGGTGTCGATCCGCGAGAACGAGTTCTTCACGCTGCTGGGGCCGTCGGGCTGCGGAAAGACGACGCTGCTTCGGCTGATCGCCGGCTTTGATTTCCCCAGCGAAGGCGAAATCCTGCTGCACGGCCAGGATATCGCGCCGCTGCCGCCGTTCAAGCGGCCGGTCAACACCGTCTTCCAGTCCTATGCGCTGTTCCCGCACATGACCGTGGCCGAGAATATTGGCTTCGGCCTTGAGATGCTGGGCAAGCCGAAGGCCGAAATCAAGGCGCGTGTCGCCGAGATGCTGAAGCTGGTCAAGATGGAGGCGCTGAGTGCCCGCCGCACCAGCCAGATCTCCGGCGGCCAGCAACAGCGCGTGGCACTGGCGCGCGCGCTGGCGCCGCAGCCGAAAGTGCTGTTGCTCGACGAGCCACTGTCGGCGCTCGACTACAAGCTGCGCAAGGAGATGCAGATCGAACTGAAACGGCTGCAGCACCAGACCGGCATCACCTTCATCTTCGTCACCCACGACCAGGAAGAAGCGCTGACCATGTCGGACCGCATTGCCGTGATGTCGGCCGGCAAGATTTTGCAGGTCGGCACGCCGCGCGATATTTACGACCGGCCGGCCGAGCGCTTCGTCGCCGACTTCATTGGCGAAACCAATTTCCTCAAGGGCACTGTCGTGTCGAAGAAATCCGGCGTCGCCATGGTGAAGATTGCCTCCGAAGCTACGGTGGCGGCTGGATTTCCGGAAAACTTCGATCCTTCCGGCGCTGTGACTGTGGTGGTGCGGCCGGAACATGCTGATCTCGTCGCCGATGCCGCCAAGGGCATGGTCTCGGGAACGCTGGCAAATGTCGTCTATTTCGGCACCGACACCCACTATCACGTGAAGCTCGAAGGCGGCGACGATTTCATCGTGCGCCACCAGAACAGCCGCTCGGGCGCCGTCTCATTCGAGCCGGGCGCCAAGGTGGGCATCGTGTTCGAGGACGATGGCGCGCGCATTTTGAGGGATTGATGGCAATCACCTTTTCCAAGGCGGCGGTATTCGAAGCGGAGGCGGAGAAAGCCACTGCAAGGCGCCACCGCCTGCTTTCGTTGCCGGCTTTGGTAATCATCGGCGTCTTCGGCGTGCTGCCGCTTCTCATCATCCTCATCTATTCATTTCTCGCCGCAGCACCCTATGGCGGCGTGCAGTGGAAGTTCTCGACAGACGCCTATCTGAACTTCCTGTTCCAGCGCGATATTTTCGACGACACGCTGCAGTTCACGCCGGATTTCCTGATCATCTATTTGCGCTCGTTTCTGTTTGCCGTGGTGACGACGATCATCTGCCTGCTGCTCGGCTTTCCGACCGCCTATTTCATGGCGACGCGACCGCCGGCGCAGCGCAACTGGTGGGTGCTGCTGATGACCATCCCGTTCTGGTCGAACCTTCTGGTGCGCACACTCGCCATCATGTTCATCATCCGCGACGAGGGCCTCATCAACAACGCGCTGATGGCACTGGGGGTGATCGAGAAGCCGATCACCATGCTCTACACCAACTTCGCCATCCAGCTCGGCCTGCTCTATTCGTTCCTGCCGTTCATGGTGCTGCCGCTCTATTCCAGCCTGGAGAAGCTGGATTTCCGCCTGGTCGAGGCGGCCTACGATCTCTATGCGACACGTCGGCAGGTGCTGTGGCGCGTGATCATCCCGCTGTCGCTGCCCGGCATCATCGCCGGTTGCCTGCTGGTCTTCATTCCAGCCCTCGGCGCCTATGTGACGCCACTGATCCTGGGCGGCGGAATCCATCTGATGATCGGCGATCTCATCGCCCAGCAATTCGGTTCCGGGCGCAACTGGCCGCTCGGTTGCGCACAGGCGCTGATCCTGATGGCCGCGGTGCTGGTGGCGCTCTACTTCTATGTCCGCAACACGTCGGGGAAGATGCGGCATGGCTGACCCCCGCAGTGCCGATATCAAGGACCAGCCGGGGTTCCGCTCGATCGCCATCATCTGCCTCTGCGTGCTTTACGCGCCAATCCTGATCCTGATGATCTTTTCGCTGAACACCGGTTCGCTGGTGACGCGTTGGGAAGGCATCGGATTCGGTTGGTATGGCAGTGCGCTGCTCAACCAGGAATTCCACAACGCCGCCAAGAACACGCTGATCATCTCTGTCACCGCCACGATCATTTCGACGATCGCCGCGACGCTGGCGGCAATCGGCATGACCCGGGTGAAGCCGTGGCGCGGCCTGTCGGCCGCCTTCATGGTCATCAATCTGCCGCTGATGGTTCCGGAAATCATCACAGCGGTGGCAACGCTCTCCTTCTTTGCGCTGATCGCGGGCACGCTCGGGCTCAATTTCGGCATCGGCAATCTGATCCTCGCCCACACCGTCTTTTGCATTCCATTCGCCTATATGCCGATCCGGGCGCGGCTCGAGGACATGGACCTGACGCTCGAAGCTGCGGCGGCCGACCTCTATGCCACGCCGTGGCATGCTTTCAGGCGCATAACGCTGCCATTGCTGGTTCCCGGCGTTCTGTCGGGTGGGGCGCTCGCCTTCATCGTCTCCTTCGACGATTTCACCATCACGCAGCTGGTCGCCGGCCCCGGGCAGACGACGCTGCCCCTCTACATCTGGAACCAGATCAGGCGGCCGATGACGCCGGAGATCAACGCCATCTCCACCATCCTGCTGCTGGTCTCGATCCTGTTCGTCTCGATATCGTTCCTGATCGCGCGCCGCCGCGCCAAGTGACTCAAGGCCAAGTGAATCAATGGGAAGGCAAAGGAGAGTGTGATGTCTAGGAAACTGATGGCTGCCGTGTCGACGGCGGCGCTTTTATGGGCGGTGCCTGCGCTCGCTGACGGCGAGCTGCACATCTACAATTGGGGTGACTACACCAACCCCAAGCTGATCGAAAAATTCGAAAAACAATACAACGTCAAGGTGACGCTGGACGACTACGATTCCAACGAGACCATGCTGTCGAAGGTGCGCGCCGGCAATTCCGGCTACGACATCGTCGTCCCTTCCGACTACACCGTGAAGATCATGATCGATGAGGGCCTGCTCGAAAAGACCGAGCCCAATGCGATGCCAAACGGCAAGAACCTCGACCCGCGCTTCGTCGACATCTACTGGGACAATGGCCGCCACTACACCGTGCCGTGGCAGTTCGGCACCACGACCTTCGAAGTCAACACCGACAAATACAAGGGGAACATCGACACGCTGGCTATCCTGTTCGACCCGCCGGACGAGTTGAAGGGCCAGATCAACATGCTCGACGACGTCAACACTGTGATGCATGCGGCCGAGCGCTATGCCGGCGTGCCGCGCTGCGGCGCCGATAAGGCCAATCTGAAGAAGGTCAACGACATACTGATGGCCGCCAAGCCGTCATGGAAGACCTTTAGCTACGACACCATCACCAAGATCACCTCTGGCGACGTGATCGTTACCGAGGCCTGGAATGGCGCGACCTATCGTGCGCGCCAGAAAATCCCGGCGATCAAATATGCCTATCCCAAGGAAGGCATCGAAGGCTGGATGGACAATGTCGCCGTGTTGAAGGGCGCCAAGAATCTCGAAAATGCCAAGCTGTTCCAGGACTTTGTCATGGCTCCCGAAAACGCCGCGCTGATTTCGGAATTCGCCGGCTACGATAACGGCATCACCGGCAGCCACAAGTTCCTGCCGCCCGATTTCGCCAGCGCGCCGGAAATCAATCCGCCGGCCGGTGCACCGGCGGCGGAATTCGTACCGCCTTGCCCACCGGAAGTGGTCGAGATCTACAACAAGATCTGGACCAATTTGCGCAAGTAGCCTTGCTCTAGGATCAGACCGAAGGGAGGCTTCGGCCTCCCTTCCTTGTGCAAGGGGATTGGATGAATTCTTACCGCAACAGCGAACCGGCGCCGCCGATCATGCAGGGTTCGCCGCCGCAGATGGTTCCGCCGAAGCTCGACTGGGACCGGCCGCCATGGAACCGATGGGCGTTCCAGCATATCCGCGAAATTCTGCCGACCGTCGAAGTCTGGCGCGGCAATGGCCATCGCCACAGGCTGGAGCGCGCCGAGGTCAACCTCGACCCGCTGCCGGTGGACGACAGCATGGGGCAGCCGACGACGCTGGCCGGACTGCTTGACGAGACTTACACCGACGGCTTCCTGGTGCTCAAGGGCGGCAAGGTCGCCTATGAGCGCTACTTCAACGGCATGACCGAGCGCACGCTGCATCTGTCGCAGTCGATGGCGAAGTCGCTCACCGCCTCGGTGTTCGGCATACTGGTCGGGCGCGGGCTGATCGATCCGGCTTTGCCGGTGACGACCTATCTGCCGGAGCTGGAAGCGACCGGCTGGGCAGGCGCCAGCGTGCAGCATGTGCTCGACATGACGAGCGGGGTGCGCTTTTCCGAGGAATACACCGATCCCTATTCGGACATCGGCCAGGTCGACGTCGCCACCGGCTGGAAGCCGGTGCCGCCGGGCAGCGATCCGGCCTTCCGCTGGCCGTCGCACATGTTCGAATTGATCCTGGGGCTTGAGGAAAAGAGCCGGCCACACGGCGCTGCCTTCGAATACCGCTCGATCGAGACCGACGTGCTCGCCTTCATAATGGAACGCGTGAGCGGCAAACGGCTGGCGCAGCTGGTTTCGGAAGAGCTCTGGCAAAAACTCGGTGCGGATGAAAGCGCCTGCTTCACCGTCGACAGCGCCGGTTATGCAGTCGCCGATGGCGGCTTCAACGCCACGCTGCGCGACTATGGCCGCTTCGGCCAGGTGATCCTCGACGATGGTGGCGGCGTGGTGCCGGCCGACTGGATCGAGGCGACGCGCAATGGCAGGCACGGACCGGATTTCAGCCCCAGCCTGCCGGAAGGCAGCTACCGCAACCAGTTCTGGATCGAGGATCCGCGCTCGCGGGCGCTGATGTGCCGGGGCGTGTTCGGGCAGCTGATCCACATCGACTGGAATATGAAAATGGTCGTGGTGAAGCTTTCGAGCTATCCGGATTTTACCAACGTCGCCTATTCGGTGGCGACACTGAAAGCGGTGCACGCCATCGCCGCGGCGCTCGCCTAGAACGCCAAAGACCCGGAAGGAAGCGCCTATGGCCGGCAAGACCGCGTTCGAGACCAGGTATGGCTTTGCCCGAAACCAGGTGGTGCTCGGCAATTGGCGGGAAAGCCCGTTCAGCCGGTGGTCGTTCCAGAATGCCGGCGAACTGGTGCCGAGCGCTGCCGTGGCGGCAAAGCCGGGCAGCAGCGAGGCGCCGGCGCAGGATTTCGGCGGGCTACTTGGTGAAAAGGTCGCTCTTGCAGGCGGCGCGGAGACTGTCGCGGCTTTTCTCAGGCGCTCCGAAACCGACGCGCTGACGATCATGAAAGGCGGCAAATTCGTCGGCGACTGGTTCGCGCCGCATATGGAGTCCGGTGCACACCACATCGTCTTTTCGATCAGCAAGTCGCTGACCGCGATTGTCGCCGGCATATTGGAAGGGGAGGGATTTTTCGATCCGCAGGCTCCGGTGACCCATTATATCCCGGAAACCGCAGGCTCGGCCTATGGCGATGCGCGTGTGCGGCACTTGCTCGACATGAGTGTCAGCCTCGATTTCGAAGAGGCCTATCTCGATCCGGAAAGCGCCTTCGCCCGCTATCGCCGTGCCATGCTGTGGAATCCAGGCGGGGGCACCGAGAGCCTGGCCACTTTCCTCATGACGCTGCAGGGCCTGGCCGAGCCGCATGGCCGGACGTTCCGCTACCGCTCGCCCAATTCCGACCTGCTCGGCATCCTGCTCGAACGCGTGTCGGGCCGGCGCTTCGCCGATCTGATGCGCGAGAAATTATGGGAGCCACTCGGCGCCGTCTGCGACGCCTCGGTAACCGTGGACATGGAAGGCACGGCGCGTACGGCCGGCGGCATTTCGGTGACACCGCGCGACCTTGCACGTGTCGGCGAGATGATGCGGCAAGGCGGCATGGCCAATGGCTGCCGTATCGTGCCGGAGAGCTGGGTGCGCGACACGACCGAAACTGGCGGTGACGCCGAGGCCTGGCGGCGCGGCACGATGGCGTTCCTCTTTCCGCAGGGCCGCTACCGCAACAAATGGTACCAGACGGGCGCGGCAAGCGGCGCCTTCTGCGGCATCGGCATCCACGGCCAGTGGCTTTACGTCAATCCGAAGGCCGAAATGGTAATTGCAAAGATGTCGTCGCAGCCGGTACCGGTCGACGATCCGCTCGATCTGGATATGATTTCTTTCTTCGAGGCGCTGGGCCGGATGGTCTGATCCGATCCAGACAGCCGCGCCTTTCCTGTGGACCTCTCGCCGGGTTGAAAATGGCGCAGTTGGCGCAGCAGTGCTCTGCGCCTATGGTCGCTGCTCTTTCGACCAACGACAGGTACGACATGGCAGCCGACATCAAGCGCATCGCAACCATCATAGCCGCCGAGATCGGCGCGCGGCCCGAACAGGCCGCGGCGGCGATCGGCTTGCTCGACGACGGCGCGACCGTGCCGTTCGTGGCGCGCTACCGCAAGGAGGTCACCGGCGGCCTCGACGACACGCAGCTGCGCGACCTTGCCGAGCGGCTGGCCTATTTGCGCGAACTCGACGCGCGCCGCGACACCATCCTTGGTTCGATCCGCGAGCAGGGCAAGCTGACCGAGGAGCTCGAGGCAAAGATCGCCGCGGCCGTCACCAAGGCCGAGCTCGAAGACATCTACCTGCCTTACAAGCCGAAGCGTCGGACCAAGGCCGAGATCGCGCGCGAGCGCGGGCTGGGACCGCTGGCGGAAGCTATTCTCGCCGACCGTACGGCCATGCCCGCCGAGCTGGCGCTGGCCTACATCAGCGAAGACGTGGCAGACACCAAGGCGGCGCTCGAGGGCGCGCGCGACATCCTGTCCGAACAGTTCGCCGAGAATGCCGATCTGGTCGGCAAGTTGCGGACCTACATGAAGGAACGCGCCTTCCTGCGCGCCCGCGTCGTCGATGGCAAGCAGGAGGCCGGCGCGAAATTCTCCGACTATTTCGACCATGTCGAGCGCTGGGCCAACGTGCCGAGCCATCGCACGCTGGCCATGCTGCGCGGCCGCAACGAGGAGGTGCTGTCGCTCGAGATCGAGGTCGATGCGGACGATGTGTCACCGGTGAAACCGGTCGAGCGGATGATCGCCGATGCCTACGCCATCGGCCGCCAGTTGCCGGGCGACCGCTGGCTGATGGAAGTAGCCGGCTGGACCTGGCGCATAAAATTGTCGCTGCACCTGACGCTCGATCTGATGCGGGATTTGCGCGAGCGGGCCGAGGAAGAAGCGATCCATGTGTTCGCCCGCAACCTCAAGGATTTGCTGCTCGCCGCACCCGCCGGCTCGCGGCCGACGATGGGGCTCGATCCGGGCATTCGCACCGGCATCAAGGTGGCGGTGGTGGACGGCACCGGCAAGGTTCTGGCGACGACAACCGTCTATCCGTTTCCGCCGAAGAACGATGTCCGCGGCACGCAGGCCGAACTGGCCAAGCTCATCCGGCTGCACAACGTCGAGCTGATTTCGATCGGCAACGGCACTGGCAGCCGCGAGACCGAAAGGCTGGTGGCCGACATGCTGGCTGATATGCCTGCCGGATCCGGGCCGAAGCCGCTCAAGGTGATCGTCAGCGAGGCCGGCGCCTCGGTCTATTCGGCCTCGGCAACGGCGGCGGCGGAATTTCCCGGCCTCGACGTGTCGCTGCGCGGGGCGGTGTCGATCGCGCGGCGCCTGCAGGATCCGCTCGCCGAACTGGTCAAGATCGAGCCCAAGTCGATCGGCGTCGGCCAGTACCAGCACGATGTCGATCAGTACCGCCTCGGCCGCTCGCTGGAAGCGGTGGTCGAGGATGCGGTCAATGCCGTCGGCGTCGACCTCAACACCGCGTCGGCGCCGCTTCTGGCGCGGGTTTCGGGTCTTGGCGCATCGCTTGCCGAGGCGATCGTTGCGCACCGGGACGCGACCGGCCCGTTCGCCAGCCGCCGCGAACTGTTGAAGGTGTCCCGCCTTGGACCCCGCGCGTTCGAGCAGTGCGCAGGCTTCCTGCGCATTCCGAACGGCAGCGAACCGCTCGATGCCTCGGCGGTGCATCCGGAAGCCTATGGCGTGGCCAAGAAGATCGTTGCGGCCTGCGGACGCGACGTCCGTTCGCTGATGGGCGACAGCGCCGCACTCAAGGCGCTCGATCCGCGCATCTTCGTCGATGAGCGCTTCGGCCTGCCGACGGTGCGCGACATCCTGGCGGAGCTGGAAAAGCCCGGCCGCGATCCGCGCCCCGGCTTCAAGACCGCGACTTTTGCCGATGGCATCGACGACATCAAGGATCTGAAGCCCGGCATGCAGCTTGAAGGCACCGTCACCAATGTCGCGGCCTTCGGCGCCTTTGTCGATATCGGCGTGCACCAGGACGGATTGGTGCACGTCTCGCAACTGGCCGACCGTTTCATCAAGGACGCGCATGAGGTGGTCAAGGCCGGCGACGTGGTCAAGGTGCGTGTCGTCGACGTCGATATCAAGCGCAAGCGCATCGGGCTGTCGATGCGCAAGGACGGCGACGGTGGCGCACCGAAGCCGCGCGACAATGGCAGCAGGCCGGTGCCGCGCGCGCCGGCGCCCCAACGCCAGCCGGAGCGGCCGGTGCAGCAGGGCGCGTTCGGCGCCGCTTTGGCCGATGCGTTGAAGCGGAAGTAATTTCGCGAGCCTGGCTGTGGCAGGTCAGACGGCGGCGCTCGACATTGATGATCCATCACCAATGCTCATGGATCGGCGAAGCTATTTCGTTTGATTTTTTCAGGACGGGAGCCGATAAGCCGCGCGTTTCAAGATTTCTGTTTCGATGCATGTCGTTATCTCCAAGCTGCCGAACACCCTCGGGTCAGGCCCGCGGGCAAGCTTTGGGCGACATACATGAGTTTGGGAGACCGAGAGCCATGGCCGCCGATAAGAACGCATTCGTCTGGGATGATCCTTTCCTGATCGAGGACCAGCTTTCGGAGGACGAGCGCATGGTGCGCGATGGCGCCGCGGCGTTTGCCGCCGACAAGCTCGCGCCGAAGATCGAGGAAGCCTATCTCGAGGAAAAGACCGACGCCGGCATCTTCCGCGAAATGGGCGAGGCCGGTCTGCTCGGCATCACCATCCCCGAGGAATATGGCGGGCTCGGCGCCAACTACGTCACCTACGGGCTGGTGGCGCGCGAGGTCGAGCGCGTCGATTCCGGTTATCGCTCGATGATGAGCGTGCAGTCGTCGCTGGTGATGTATCCGATCCATGCCTATGGCTCGGAAGAGCAGCGCAAGAAATATCTGCCGAAGCTGGCGTCGGGCGAATGGATCGGCTGCTTCGGCCTGACCGAGCCGGATGCCGGTTCCGACCCGGGCGGCATGAAGACGCGGGCCGAGAAGAGCGCGAACGGCTACAGGATCTCCGGTTCGAAGATGTGGATTTCCAACGCGCCGATCGCCGACGTGTTCGTCGTCTGGGCAAAATCGGCCGCGCATGACAACGAGATTCGCGGCTTTGTCCTTGAAAAGGGCATGAACGGGCTGTCGGCGCCGAAGATCGGCGGCAAGCTGTCGCTGCGAGCCTCGATCACCGGCGAAGTGGTGATGGAAGGCGTCGAGGTCGGCGAGGACGCGCTGCTGCCCAATGTCTCGGGTCTCAAAGGACCGTTCGGCTGCCTCAACCGGGCGCGCTACGGAATTTCCTGGGGCGCCATGGGCGCGGCAGAAGATTGCTGGCACCGCGCCCGCCAGTATGGCCTCGACCGCAGGCAGTTCGGCAAGCCGCTGGCCGGCACGCAGCTTTTCCAGAAGAAGCTCGCCGACATGCAGACCGAGATCGCGCTCGGCCTGCAGGGCAGCCTGCGCGTCGGGCGGCTGATGGATGAAGGCAAGATGGCGCCGGAGATGATCTCGCTCGTCAAGCGCAACAATTGCGGCAAGGCGCTCGACATCGCCCGCCAGGCCCGCGACATGCATGGCGGCAATGGCATCCAGATCGGCTACCACGTCATGCGCCACGCCCAGAACCTGGAGACCGTCAATACCTACGAGGGCACGCATGACGTGCATGCGCTGATCCTCGGACGGGCGCAGACCGGGTTGCAGGCGTTCTTTTAGAGCAATTCCAGGAAAAGTGTGAAACGGTTTTCCGTCCGGAATTGCGTCAAAACAAAAGGATAGAGCGGTTCGGCGTTTCCTTGAAACGATGAACCGCTCTAGCATTGCCAGGTGGCCTCCGCTTCCAGGGCGCCTCTGCCTGGCATCTCCCCTCGCAAGGCGGGAGATCGGCAACTTTTGCCGACGATGCCACATTTTGTTCTTGCTTTGTACCGGAAGCTATGCTACTAATTTCGGTATTAGGCAGCAGTTACACCTAAACCCCACTGGTAGACAAAGACTCGGCAACGCGCTATTGCGGGCTTGAGTGTCTTCGGGGGGGTCATATTGCAGGTTCATCAAAGCAGACCAAAAGGATGCCCGCCGTCCGACGCAGCAAAAGTGGACGCAGACTTGTACAAAGCGATAGATGGGACCCAAGCGAATGCAAGGGATTTCCAGTCGTTTGCTGAGCGGAACCGACCCGGAATAGATGTGACCAAATGTGATAGCTGGGGCCTTTCAGTGTGGCCTAGCATGGATGCGGTCAATCACGCGCTGGACGCCTTTCCACATTTTCGCAAAAAAAGAATTATTCAGTTTTCGGTCACAGCCTTGGATGGCTGTCTAAAGTACACGCCTAGCATAGCGCAACCAGATCACCATACTTTTTGGAAAAGCGCCGGTAGGACGCTGCTCAACACATTGTCACGTAGTGACTCGCTGGCTTTTTTAACGTGGTCGGTCTGCGATCTGCCAGAAGATATGCTTGCCAAGGCCTTCGCTAGATACAAGCAATCTCCTAGCGCGGTGATGACGCAAGCAAAAGCCAACACGTTTGCCGGCTGTTCCGATCGGCAACAACATGAACGCGTTGCGAGCGGCGTTAGAATCGCGAGGCATTCAATTCATAGAAAAAGGAATAACCGGGCCGCCTTCCTGAGACGGTCCCGGTTTGACGAATCTATCAGACTCTGTTACAGAATCTGGTGGACCGACGGGGAGTCGGACCCCGCGCCCCATGGTGCAAATCCCGGAGCGGAAACCACTTCCCGGCCCAACAAGGGCGACTTAGGCGCTCGTAACGCCAAGCCGCCCAAAAAGGGTCAACTGTTTATGTTGTCATGTGCCACCTCCTGGACGGGCTCTCCGTCTCGTGCTGGTTGATCGGACAAACCCGCTGGCTGTTCCCCGGTAGGAGATAGCAAGTCAGCGGGTTTTTGTTTGTCAGGCAATCGATAGGCAGAGGTTCCCTCTACCTTTTCGAGTTGTCCGCGTTTCCACATTCGCCACGTGATCGAGCTAACGGCCGCGCCGCCTGGATCGACAGAATATTTCCTTTCGATCTGCTTCCCGATCTCTTTCGGCTCCCATCCGTCGAAGTGAGATGACGTTTCCTGTTTCTCGCGGACAACCGCCTCAATCATTTCAGGGAGCGTGAGCTTTTTCGCCAGTATGCCTTTGAAAGGCGCCGCTGTTGGTTGATTTGCCGGGCGAGCCTCAACCCGCTCTGCGCCAGAGAGACGCGCCAAGACGCGCTCGGCAATTTCCAGCTCAATCAATTCCTTTTCGAAAACAGCCATATCAGATTTCATCTGAGCTATGCGCTGTTCGATCTCGCGTCTGCGAAGGGTGATAAGATTGTGTTCCATCCCTCAGCAACTAACACCAGCGGCCACGATTCGCAAGCAGCCTGTGATAGGAATGCCATAACTGTGATTGATTGTTCCGCTTTTATTCACAGGAGAGAATCTCGGCGTCATGACAATAGCATTTACAGCCGACCCGTTCACACCGCTAAGCCGCGATCTCGTCCGGGAACAAAATAGTCGGAAGCGCTGTGGAAACGTCTGTGGCCTCCGACCGTAGCAAAGAAGCTAGACGGTTTCGGAGGCGAGGTCGGTCAGTGGGGGTCTAGGTTTAACTGCTACCTAATATCGCTAATTTCGTTATGGTGCTAATTTGCACCGGCGACCCGCCTACCGAGACGGGTTTTTTCTTTTCAGCTCTTTTCGACCAAAGCATCGCGTGTGCCGCCGATCATCGATACCGGCGGGACAGCGCCCGGTGCTGACCCGCCGGCCTTCGGCTCTGCAGCGTTGCAACGTCTTGCCGCCACGCTGCGGAATCCCAAGGTCGGCGCTCCGTTTCGTGAAGCGATGAAAGCTGCTTAATTTAGGTGCAGCGCAACATCTCTGCTTGGAGAATGGTCAGCATTCGTGTCAGGGTTCAGCGAACTCCTTTTGAAACGCCGACTTCAGGGGCACCATGGCAATTCTGGCAGCCGTCTATCACCTGACCCACTACAAATACGACCGGCCGGTCGTATTGGGACCGCAAGTCATAAGGTTGCAGCCTGCGCCGCATTCCCGCACCAAGGTGCTCAGCCATTCGCTGAAGGTCGGGCCGGCAAACCACTTCGTCAATTTGCAGCAGGACCCTTACGGCAATTTCCTTGCCCGCTTCGTCTTTCCCGACCCGGTAACGGAATTGAAGATCGAGGTCGACCTCGTTGCCGACATGACGGTCTACAATCCGTTCGATTTCTTCGTCGAGCCCTCGGCCGAGACCTTTCCATTCGAATACCCCGAAGAGATCAGGGACGATCTGACCATCTACCGTACGCCGGAACCGGCAGGGCCACTGTTGCAGGCGTTCCTCAAAACCGTCGACCGCAGTGCGACCAATACCGTCAATTTTGTCGTCGACCTCAATGCGCGGCTGCAACGCGAGATCGCCTATATCGTGCGCATGGAAACCGGCGTCTTCTCGCCCGAGGAAACGCTGGCCGCCGGCAAGGGATCGTGTCGGGATTCCAGCTGGCTCCTGGTGCAGATACTGAGAAACCTCGGCATCGCCGCGCGTTTCGTCTCCGGCTACCTGATCCAGCTCAAACCCGACCTCGTCGCGCTCGACGGGCCGCCTGGCACGGCGACCGATTTCACCGATCTTCATGCCTGGTGCGAGGTGTATCTGCCGGGCGCCGGCTGGATCGGCTTCGACCCGACCTCCGGCCTGCTCACCGGCGAAAGCCATGTGCCGCTCGCGGCAACGCCGCATTTCCGCAATGCCGCGCCGATCTCCGGCATGGCGAGCTTCGCCAATGTCGAGTTCGGCTTCGACATGCGGGTCGACCGCATCGCCGAACATCCGCGTATCACCAAGCCGTTCTCCGACGAGAGCTGGCAGGCGCTCGATGCGCTCGGCAACCAAGTCGATGCCGCGCTCCTGGCCGGCGACGTGCGGCTGACCATGGGCGGCGAGCCGACCTTCGTCTCGATCGACGATTTCGAGGCGGCCGAGTGGAACACCGCAGCCGTCGGGCCGACCAAGCGGGAAAAGGCCGATGCCCTGATCCGCCGGTTGCGCGAACGCTTCGCGCCGGGCGGCTTCCTGCATTACGGACAGGGCAAATGGTACCCCGGCGAAAGCCTGCCGCGCTGGACGTTCTCGCTCTACTGGCGCACCGACGGCGAGCCGGTGTGGAGCGACCCGTCGCTGATCGCACATGAAAAGAGCGAGGCGGATGTCGGACCAAAGCAGGCCGAGAGCCTGCTGACGGCGATTGCCGACGAACTCGGCATCGACAAGACGATGGTCAGCGAAGCCTATGAGGATCCGGCCGAATGGCTGCTCAAGGAAGGCAAGCTGCCTGACAACGTCGATCCTTCCAATTCGAAGCTGGAGGACCCGGAGGAGCGCAGCCGCATGGCGAGGGTGTTCGAACGCGGGCTGACCAAGCCGTCGGGCTATGTGCTGCCCGTCCAGCGCTGGAACAGCCAGGCGTCCGGACCGCGCTGGCGCTCGGAGAAGTGGAAGACGCGGCGCGGCAGGCTGTTCCTGGTGCCCGGCGATTCGCCGGTCGGCTACCGCCTGCCGCTCGGCACGCTGCCTTATGTGCCGCCGGCGCAGTTCCCCTATATCGTGCCCGTCGACCCATCGCTGCCGCGCGGACCCTTGCCGGCGCGTGAGGCGATCTTGCCCGGTGCTGCTTCTTCGCCCGCTCCGGCCGAACTGGAAGGCGCCGACGAAATGGCGCGCCGCCAGCAGGCGGTATCCTTCACGGCCGTTACAGGCCAGCAGGACCGCGTCGAACAGGAGATTACCGAGATCGGCGGCGCCGTGCGCACCGCCCTTTCGGTCGAGCCGCGCGACGGACGGCTTTGTGTGTTCATGCCGCCGGTCGAAGCGCTGGAGGACTATCTCGAGCTGGTCGCTGCGGCGGAGAACGCGGCAAGGGCGATCGGAATGCCGGTGCATATCGAGGGCTACGGCCCGCCGCACGATCCGCGCCTCAATGTCATCCGTGTCGCACCCGATCCCGGCGTCATCGAGGTCAATATCCACCCCGCCGCGAATTGGCAGGATTGCGTGGCGACGACCACGGCGATCTATGAAGAGGCGCGGCAAACGCGGCTTGGTGCCGACAAGTTCATGATCGACGGCCGCCACACCGGTACCGGCGGCGGCAACCATGTTGTCGTCGGCGGCGCAACGCCCAATGACAGTCCGTTCCTGCGCCGCCCCGACCTGTTGAAAAGCCTGGTGCTGCAATGGCAGCGGCATCCGTCGCTGTCCTATCTGTTCTCCGGCCTGTTCATCGGCCCGACCAGCTAGGCGCCGCGCTTCGACGAGGCGCGCCATGATTCGCTCTACGAACTCGAAATCGCGATGGCGCAGGTGCCGCATCCGGACAAGGGCGCGGCACCCCTGCCGTGGCTGGTCGACCGGCTGTTCCGCAACCTTCTGACCGACGTGACGGGCAATACCCATCGCTCGGAAATCTGCATCGACAAGCTGTTTTCGCCGGACGGGCCGACCGGCCGGCTCGGGCTGGTCGAATTCCGCGGCTTCGAGATGCCGCCCAACGCGCGCATGAGCCTGGCGCAGCAATTGCTGGTGCGCGCCATCATCGCCCGGGCCTGGAAGAACCCGCTCGACGGTCGCTTCGTACGCTGGGGCACCTCGCTGCACGACCGTTTCATGCTGCCGCATTATGTCTGGGCGGATTTTCTCGATGTGCTGGACGACCTCAAGCTGAACGGCTTTGCATTCCGTCCTGAATGGTTCGACGCGCAGCTCGAATTTCGCTTCCCGTTCTGCGGCGAGGTCCAGCATGCTGGCATCAAGCTGGAGCTCAGGCAGGCGCTCGAGCCGTGGCATGTGATGGGCGAGCAAGGCGCGATCGGCGGCACCGTGCGCTTTGTCGATTCCTCCGTCGAACGGCTGCAGGTGAAGACCGAGGGACTCAACCCGGAGCGTCACGCCGTCGTCTGCAACGGTCGCGTCGTGCCGATGAAGGTGACCGACAACAGAGAAATCGCGGTGGCTGGCGTGCGCTTCAAGGCCTGGCAGCCGGCGTCGGGCCTGCATCCGGCGCTACCGGTCAACACCCCGCTGGTCTTCGATATCTATGACCGCTGGTCGGGCCGCGCGGTCGGCGGCTGCGTCTACCATGTGGCACATCCCGGCGGGCGCAGCTACGACACGTTCCCGGTCAATGGCAACGAAGCGGAGGCGCGGCGGCTCGCCCGCTTCGAGCCGCGTGGCCATACGCCGTCCAGCTATGTGCTGCGCAACGAAGAAGCCTCTGAAGATTTCCCGATGACCCTTGACCTTCGGCGGCCGCAAAGACTCTGATCAGCAATGGCGAAGGGGAATCACAAAAGGCTGCGCAGCAAGCCGCAGACCCACAGTCTGCTGGAGCACTACCAGCCGATCGACGGCGTCGTCGACGAGATGGTCGATGCGTCGGGCAATCCGCGGCCGGCCTGGCGGCACTTCATCGAGGCGCTGGAGGACCTGGGTCCGGAAAAGCTTGCCCAGCGCTTCGCCCGCGCCGACCAGTACCTGCGCGATGCCGGCGTCTATTACCGCGTCTACGACAAGGCCGGCGCCAACGAGCGGGAATGGCCGCTGGCGCATGTGCCGCTGCTGATCGAGGAGCAGGAATGGGCTGACATCAGCGCCGGCCTGGTCCAGCGCGCCGATCTGTTCGAGGAGACCATCGCCGACATTTACGGGCCGAACCGGCTGGTCGAGAAAGGCATTCTGCCGGCCGGACTGATCGCGGCCAGCCCCGAATATTTGCGGCCGGTCGTCGGCACCAGGCCGGCCAGCGGCCATTTCCTGCATTTCTGCGCCTTCGAGCTCGGCCGTGGCCCGGATGGCCGCTGGTGGGTGCTTGGCGACCGCACACAGGCCCCATCTGGCGCCGGCTTCGCACTGGAAAACCGCGTCGCCACCACAAGGGCGCTGTCCGACATTTACGGCGAGATGCATGTGCACCGCCTGGCCGGTTTCTTCCGCCGTTTTCGCGATGCGCTGATCGGCATGGCCAAGCAAGCCGGTGGCCGTGTCGCCATCCTGACGCCGGGACCGCTGAACGAAACCTATTACGAACATGCCTATATCGCCCGCTATCTCGGCATCATGCTGCTCGAGGGCGAGGACCTGACCGTCTCGGGCGGCAGGCTGATGGTGCGCACGGTTTCGGGGCTGATGCCGGTGAGCGTCTTGTGGCGACGGCTCGACGCCGCCTTCGCCGATCCGCTCGAATTGCGGCCGGACTCGCAGATCGGCACGCCGGGGCTGGTCGAAGCGGTCCGGCAAGGGGCGGTTTCGGCCGTCAACGCGCTGGGTTCCGGCCTGATGGAGACACGCGCGCTGCTCGCCTTCCTGCCGAAGATTTCGCGCGCCCTGCGCAACGAGGAACTGCTGCTGCCGACGGTCGCGACATGGTGGTGCGGGCAGGAGACGGAGCGCGAGCATGTGCTCGCCAATATCGACCGCATGGTGATCGGCCCGGCGCTGTCGACGCGGCTTGCCTTCGAGGACGATGGCTCGACCAAGCTCGGGTCAGCGCTGTCGGTCGAGGAACGGGCCGAGCTCGTCGCCCGGATCGAACAGGACGGCGGCGACTTTGTCGGCCAGGAAGCGGTGACGCTTTCGACCACTCCTGTCTACGTCGGCGGCTGGCTGGAGCCACGGCCGGCAAGCCTGCGCGTCTATCTGGCGCGGACGCCGGAAGGCTGGACGGTGATGCCGGGCGGTTTTGCGCGTGTCGGCTTTTCGCTCGACCCGACGGCCATCGCCATGCAGCGCGGCGGCCAGGCGGCGGATGTGTGGGTGGTCAGCGACAGGCCGGTGGAGCGCGAGACGCTGCTGCCGCAGGAGCACGACAGCTTTACCCGCACCTTGCCGGGCAGCCTGCCCAGCCGCGCGGCGGAGAACCTGACATGGCTCGGCCGCTATATAGAGCGGTCGGAAGACACGGTGCGCATCCTGCGCGCCTACCATGTGCGGCTGGCCGAGACATCCGATCCCGAGATGCCGCTGCTCGCCGACATCAGCGACTATCTCGCGCCGTTCGGCATCGACGTCGAGACGGCAATCCCATTGGGGCTCATCGGCACGCTGGACAGCGCCGTCTACAGCGCCGGGCAGATCCGTGACCGCTTCTCGCCCGATGGCTGGCTGGCACTGAAGGATCTGTCGAAGACCATCCATCAATTTGCCGCGACAGTGGCGCCGGGCGACGACGCGACAAGGGCAATGACGGTCATCCTGCGCAAGCTGGCCGGGTTTTCCGGCCTGCTGCACGAGAACATGTACCGCTTTGCTGGCTGGCGTTTCCTCGAAATCGGCCGCAGGCTCGAACGCGGCATCCAGATCGCCCGCACACTCGCCCGGCTGACCAGAGCCCAGGCGCCGGAAGGCGCGCTCGACATGATGCTGGAGATCGGCGACAGCGTCATGACCCACCGCCGGCAATATCCGGTGCAGGCGGGACGGCGCACCGTGGTCGACCTTCTGGCGCTCGATCCGCTCAACCCGCGCTCAATCCTTTTCCAGCTCGAACGGCTGAAGGCCGAAATCGCGCTGCTGCCCGCTGTCGGCGCTGAAGGCCATATGTCGCCGGCGGCCAAGGAAATCCTGCAGCTCAACACGTCGATTGCCATCAAGGAGCCTTCGGACATGACGGCCAAGGCCCTCGGCGATCTCGCCAATGAAATCGGCGGGCTCTACAACAGCCTCGCCAAAGCCTATTTCGGATAGAGACGGCATGCTCTACGACATCAGGCTTCACCTGCGTTACGACTATGATGCGGCGGCCGGCGGCGGCCGCCATCAGGTGCGCGTGCTGCCGCCGACCATCCCTGGCGTGCAGCGCGTCATCGCCGCTACACTGTCTTTTGTGCCGGCGCCCAGCGAACGCTCCGACTTTTCCGACTTTTTCGGCAACAGTGTCACCTCGATCGCCTTTCGTGACGCGCATGATGCGCTCGACATCAGGATGAGCGCGCGTGTTTCAGTGTCGCGTCCGGAGCCCGGGCTCGACGTATCGCCGGACATACGCCGGCTGAGGGAAGAACTCGGCGCAGTGCACTCGCTGGCGCCGGCTTCGCCGCATCACTTTCTGGCCGCCAGCGATCATGCCGGCATCGATGCGGCAATCACTGCCTATGCGAAAGGCAGTGCCGGCAGTTCGACAGTCGGCACGGCCATGGCTCTGTGCAACCGCATTCACCGCGATTTCACCTATGACGGCGAGGCGACCACCGTGCAGACGCGGGCCAGCGACGCCTTCGGCCTGAAGCGCGGCGTCTGCCAGGATTTTTCCCACATCATGATCGCCGGCCTGCGCGGCCTCGGCATCCCTGCAGGCTATGTCAGCGGGTTCCTGCGCACCATTCCGCCGCGCGGGAAGCCGCGGCTCGAAGGCGCCGACGCCATGCACGCCTGGGTCAAGGTGTGGTGCGGGCGCGATGCCGGCTGGCAGGAATTCGATCCGACCAATGGCATGCGGGCAAGCAACGACCATATCACGGTCGGCTATGGCCGCGACTACTCCGATGTGGCGCCGATCGTCGGCGTGCTGAAAACCACCGGCGGGCAGGTCGGCGAGCAAGCGGTCGACGTCATTCCGGTCGTGCTCGAAAAGGCGTGACGACGCACGTCTTCGTTGCACGGCGACGTCGATAGGCTGTTCTGGAACCAAGAGATCAAGAGGCGGGTGGAACCCGCAGCCGGCAAGCGGCTTATCTACGGAAATTCCGTGGAGAGGACATGCTGGACAAATCCGGGTCGTCGTCTGGCCAATCGGCTGTGAGGAAAGCTGCACCAAAGAACGGGGTGCCGCAGAACGGAGCGCTGGAGAACGGCGCGCAAGTCTCGGCCGTTCGGGCCTCGCTCAACTATGTCACCGACACTGATCCCGGTATTCGCCGGCTGCGTTCAGGTGAGGGGTTTTCGTACAAAGGACCGGACGGGCGGATTGTCGACGGGGAGGCGCTGGCACGCATCAAGGCGCTTGCCATTCCACCGGCCTGGACGGATGTCTGGATCTCGCCGGACGCCGACGGTCACATTCAGGCGACCGGTCGGGACCAGCGCGGGCGCAAACAATACCGCTATCATCAGCACTGGGCGGAGGAGCGTGACGGGGTCAAATATTCGAGCCTGATCGCCTTCGCCGAGAGCCTGCCCGAACTGCGGCGGCAGATCGACGTCGATTTGCGCCGTCACGGCCTGCCGCTGGAACGCGTCGTTGCGGCTATCGTCTGGCTGCTCGACAACACGATGATCCGTGTCGGCAATGCCGCCTATGCCCGCGACAACAAGAGTTTTGGACTGACCACGCTGCGTGACCGCCATGTCGACATCAAGGGCTCGAGCCTGCGCTTCGCCTTCATCGGCAAATCCGGCAAGGAATGGAGATTGAAGCTTGTCGATCGCCGGATCGCCAAGATCGTGCGCGGAGCGCAGGACCTGCCGGGCCAAAAACTGTTCCAGTATCTCGACGAGGACGGAAAAAGGCATCCGGTCCGCTCAGACGACGTCAACCGCTATGTCAGGGATAACGCCGGAGCGGAGTTCAGCTCCAAGCACTTCAGAACCTGGGGCGGCACCATTCATGCCGCGTCGCTGTTTGCCCAAACCGAACGTCCCGAAAGCCAGGCGCAGCAAAAGCGGGTGATGAACAGCGTCATCGACAAGGTTGCCGAGCGGCTTGGCAACACACGCGCGGTTTGTCGCCAATGCTACATCCATCCGGAAGTCTTCCGCGCCTGGTCCGAAGGACGGCTGCTCGACGAAATGGCGGATGCCAACAAAGGCAAGCGCTCGATCGCCGGACTCGACGACGAGGAGGCCTTGGTCTTGAGATGGCTGAAGGCGAGGGAATGACGCCGGACCGGGGCGTATTTTTTTGTCGACGCCATGTCGGCATCGGTCCTAGTGTTTCGTCCTTTGATAAAGAAAAGGACGACCCATGCTCTACGCGATCCTCTGCTATGCCTCTGAAGACGTCGTCTGCTCCTGGAGCAAGGAGCAGGACGACGCCGTCATGGAAAAACTTCTGGGTGTGCAGGAAAAATATGCCCAGGCGGGCCGGCTTGGCCCAGTGGCGCGGCTCTTGCCGACGACCGCGGCGACGACGCTGAGGAAAGTCAAGGGCGAATCGATTGTCATCGACGGCCCGTTTGCCGAAACCAAGGAACAGTTCCTCGGCTTCTACACGCTCGAATGCGCCGACCTCGATGAGGCCGTCGACTTCGCGCGCGAGCTTTCCGAGGTCAACCCGAGCGGCGGCTCCTATGAAATCCGGCCGGTCTCGCTCTTCAATCCCGCCAAGGTTTCCGCATGACCGAACTCGCCTGGATCAGCACGGCAATCAGCACCGCTCGCCCGCAGGTGATGGGGGCATTGCTGCGCTACTTCCGCGACCTCGACGCGGCGGAGGAAGCATTCCAGGACGCCTGCCTGAGGGCACTGAACAACTGGCCGAAAAACGGTCCGCCGCGCGATCCGGCAGCCTGGCTGATCTTCGTCGGCCGCAACAGCGGCATCGATGCGGTGCGCAAGCGCGCCAAGCAGGCGCCGCTGCCGGAGGAGGACCAGATCTCCGATCTGGAGGATGCCGAGAACGACGTCGCCGAGCGGCTTGACGGGGCGCATTACCGCGACGATATTTTGCGGCTGCTGTTCATCTGCTGCCATCCCGACCTGCCGGCCACACAGCAGATCGCGGTGGCGTTGCGCATTGTCTCCGGCCTGACGGTCAAGCAGATCGCCCGTGCCTTCCTCGTCGGTGAAAGCGCGATGGAGCAGCGTATCACGCGCGCCAAAGCGCGTATCGCCGATGCCGGGGTGCCGTTCGAGACGCCGGGAGCGGTCGAGCGCTCCGAACGGCTCGCCGCCGTCGCCGCCATGGTCTACTTGATCTTCAACGAAGGCTACTCCAGCAACAGCGGCGAGGCTGCGGCGCGTGCGCCGCTTTGCGAAGAGGCGATCCGGCTGGCCCGGCTGCTGCTCAGGCTATTCCAGACCGAGCCGGAGATCATGGGGCTGACGGCGCTGTTGCTGCTGCAGCATGCACGCTCGCCTGCTCGCTTCGACGAGAACGGCGGGGTCGTGCTGCTCGAAGACCAGGACCGCAGCCTGTGGAGCCGCAAGATGATCGATGAAGGCCTGGCGCTGGTCGACAAGGCGTTGCGCCATCGCAAGCCCGGTCCCTACCAGGTGCAAGCGGCGATCGCCGCACTGCATGCGCGGGCGGAAAAGCCCGAGGATACGGACTGGAACGAGATCGACCTGCTCTACGGCCTGCTCGAGCAGATGCAGCCGTCGCCGGTGGTGACGCTCAACCGCGCCGTCGCGGTCTCCAAGGTGCGTGGACCGGAAGCCGCACTCGCCATGATCGAGCCGCTGGAGGGAAGGCTTTCCGGCTATTTCCATTTCTTCGGCCTCAAGGGCGGACTGCTGATGCAGCTTGGCCGCGGCGAGGAGGCGCGCGTCGCTTTCGACCGCGCCATCGCGCTTGCCAATACGGCCGCCGAGGCAGCGCATATCCGCATGCATATCGACCGGCTGATGAAAGAAGGCGCTAAGCAAACGGCGCATTGATCCGACGCCTCCGCCTGGTTCAACAGTCTGACCTTTGCTTAGACCATGCCGGGGTGGCGATTTTTCCGTGAAACGCGTAATGCCACGCCATGACAGCGCCTGGTGTGCCAACCGGCAGGGAGCGGGTATGGCGCAAGGCTTGGACCGACGCCATATGAGCGACGGGATCTGGAAAGGGATGAAAATGACGATTGCGAAGGAAACGGCCGGGCTTCTGGCGAAACTGGGCGTTGCCGAGGGCGCGCTTACGGGCGGCGACCTCATCGTGCGCAGCCCGGTGACCGGCGAGCAGATCGCCGCGCTGAAGACCATCTCGCCGGCCGATGCGGCAACGACCATCGACAATGCCCACAAGGCTTTCCTGGCGTGGCGGCAGGTGCCGGCTCCCAAGCGTGGAGAGCTGGTGCGGCTGCTCGGTGAGGAATTGCGCACACACAAGGCCGAGCTTGGCCGGTTGGTGTCGATCGAAGTCGGCAAGATACCGTCCGAGGGTCTTGGCGAAGTGCAGGAGATGATCGACATCTGCGATTTCGCCGTCGGTCTTTCCCGGCAATTGTACGGCCTGACCATCGCCACCGAGCGTCCCGGCCATCGCATGATGGAAACCTGGCATCCGCTGGGCGTCGTTGGCGTGATCTCGGCCTTCAACTTTCCGGTGGCGGTATGGTCGTGGAACGCAGCACTTGCGCTGGTCTGCGGCGACGCGGTGGTGTGGAAGCCGTCCGAGAAGACACCGCTGACGGCGCTCGCCTGCGAAGCGATCTTCAAGCGCGCGGCAAAGCGTTTCGGCGATGCGCCGGAAGGGCTGGCGCCGGTGCTGATCGGCGATCGCGCCGTCGGCGAGATCCTGGTCGATCATCCGAAGGTGCCGTTGGTCTCCGCGACCGGCTCGACGCGCATGGGCAGGGACGTCGGCCCACGGCTGGCGAAGCGCTTTGCCCGTGCCGTGCTGGAGCTCGGCGGCAACAATGCCGGCATCGTCTGCCCGACGGCCGATCTCGACATGGCGCTCCGCGCCATCGCCTTCGGCGCCATGGGCACGGCCGGCCAGCGCTGCACGACGCTCAGGCGCCTGTTCGTGCATGAGAGCGTCTATGACCAACTCGTTCCGCGCCTGAAGAAAGCTTATGAAAGCGTCTCGGTCGGCAATCCGCTGGAGACAAGCGCTCTGGTCGGCCCGCTGATCGACAAGGCTGCCTACGGGAATATGCAGAAGGCGCTCGAGGAGGCGGCTTCGCATGGCGGTAAAATAACCGGCGGAATACGGGTCGAGAACGGCCATCCCGAGGCCTACTATGTGCGTCCGGCGCTGGTCGAAATGCCGCGGCAGGTTTCGCCGGTGACGGAGGAGACCTTCGCGCCTATCCTCTATGTGATGAAATATTCGGACTTCGACGCCGTGCTAGAAGAACACAATGCGGTGGGAGCGGGGCTGTCATCGTCGATCTTCACCCGCGACCTGCAGGAATCCGAGCGCTTCCTCGGCGTCGACGGATCGGATTGCGGCATCGCCAACGTCAACATTGGCACATCCGGGGCCGAGATCGGCGGCGCCTTCGGTGGCGAGAAGGAAACCGGCGGCGGCCGCGAGAGCGGCTCCGATGCCTGGAAGGCCTATATGCGGCGCGCCACCAATACGGTGAATTATTCCAAGGCGCTGCCGCTTGCGCAGGGCGTGTCGTTCGACATCGATTGAAATACCAGACCTTCGGCGCGGCGGCGCCAAACCCGCCACGACGGCGTTCGGCTCGCGGTTCAGCTGGCGTCGGAAGTTACAACACAATTGTCGAAGGCTGCATCGATGATGGCGAGCTTGACCGCCTGGGCGGTCATGTATTCCTGATAGAACGCGCTCGACACCCACATGACCGAATGACCGCGCTGGCCCAGCCAGCCGATGCTGCCGAGTTCCTCGGCATCGCGCAATTTGCGTGACAGGTGGGTCCGGGAAAGCTTGAGCCAGTTCGCGAAATCTCCGATTGAGACGACACCGGTCGGAATTCGGTCCAGGTCGGCATGATCGGGATCGACGCCGGACATCAGCCAATCCATGACGATGCCGCCATTGTCGAGCCAGGTGAACAAGGAAAAAGTCTGACTTGGCTCGCGCACGGCATGCGACGAAAGCAGGCCGTCGGCCACCAACGGCTGCAGTTCGGCGAGCACGTCCGGATATGCGACGAATGCAGCCAGTCGAGATCCATTGTCCAGGCTGTCCAGCGTTTTCAGATGCGCCATGACCCAGCCGGCAACCGTCTCCAGAGTGCCCGCGGTCGGCTCAAAGGGGCGGATGCGCCCATATTTAATCGGCAGAGGCCGGATGAAACCGTAATGCAGCATCTCCTTCAGGAAGGCATCGGCGGTGTTGCGGCTGGCCACCGAATGCCGGCAGATGCCGTCCATGAACCGTGTAGACGTAAGTCCCTTGCGATGATCGTCCGGCTCTCGATCGAAATACAGGGCAAGCCCGATATGGGCCATCAGCCAGCGTTGTTGCGTGGCGAATACGGAAGCCAGCCGCGGGTTCGCCTCATAGGTCTGGAGCAGCGTCCGCGACTGAGCCTGGACATGGCGACGCAATGCCGGATGGCCGGCAATGTCTTCAGAAACCAGCGCCATCCCCGCCGAGCCCAACCAAATTTGCAACTGGAAATGCCGGTAACAATTTCAGCCTTCGCGGGCCGTGTCCAGAGCCGGCGGATCAGGATACGAGCTGAATCCCGCCGGCTAGTAGCTGAATTCCGCGACTTGGTCGCCGAGGACCCTGATCTCGCGAGCGCTGATCTTGCCGCACGAGGCTAGCCTGCTCGAACCCACAAATGGTGGCTTCGCCTGGCCAGCCCGTGCTACCGTCGATGGCGATGCGGAACCAACACAAGTTTTGCTCGTTGAAGAACGCTGATTGGACTGAGACAGTAAGGAACTACAAATGGAGAATGGCCTTCTTGCCACGCCGCCTGCAGCTTTCCGGCAAACAGAGTCGGTCTGGCCACGAGCGCTCAAGTGGCTGTTGCGCCGGGTGCGCAGTGCCTCCGACAGCTCGGGAACCATGTTGAAGCCAATCCTTTCCGAACCGGAGGACGATAGCGGGCCTACTCCGCCTCGACGCGCTTGAGGCTGACCGCGCTGCGATGACCGCTCACATGTCTTTTCACGGCTGCCGCCGCAGCCGACAGCCATGACCGCTTCGAAGGCCTGCCACGGCGGTGTGTCCGCCTGATGCAGCAGGCGAGAGCGGCCGTGGCACGCAGCGGCGGGAACCATCGGGCGTGCTTGGCTATTAGATATAGGCGGCTGCTGGTTTGCCGGGCCAGGAGCCATTGCTTATGATCATCAATCCCCCACCGGAAAGCGCTATCCCGGCATCCGTTCCGTCGGTCGATCCAAAAGCCGCCCCGACGCTTCGCAATGCCGAAGCGGAGGTCTTTTATATCGAAGCGATCCGCGAACTTGTCGCGACCGGCATCCCCTTTCTTGTCGCCGGCACCTATGCCGTAAGCGCCTATACCGGGATCATCCGCCCGACCAAGGATCTCGACATTTTCTGCAAGGCCGGCGACTGCCCGCGCATCCTCGCCCATTTCAAGCGGATCGGCTACGCCGTCGTGGTCGAGGACGACCGGTGGCTCGGCAAAGTGTTCAAGGGGACGCATTTTTTCGACGTCATTTTCGCCTCAATGAACGGCACAATGCCGGTCGACGACCAGTGGCTGGAGCACGCCCGTCAGGGCGAATTGCTGGGCAGCCAGGTGCGGATCATCGGTCCCACCGAGCTTGTCTGGTCCAAATGTTTCATCCAGGACCGCGGCCGCCACGATGGCGCCGACGTTTCGCACACCATCCTCAAGACGCACGATCAGATCGACTGGCAACGGCTCCTTTCCTACATGGAAGTTCATTGGGAAGTTCTGCTGATGCATCTCTTGAACTTCCGATGGATCTATCCGTCGGAGCGGGGCCGCGTACCCGCCTGGCTGCTCGATGAGCTGCTTGACCGGCTGGCCAAGCAGCGCGAATTGCCACCTTCCCGGATGAAAATCTGCCGCGGGCGCATGCTTTCACGAACCGACTATGAGATCGACGTCAAGGACTGGGGCTTTGCCGACGTCGGCGGTGAAGGAGAACATAGCAATGGCTGACGAGCTCGAAACTGCTTCGGCAAAGGCGGAAAACGGCAGCGCACTCAAAGTCGCCGCCATTGGCGATCTGCATGTCGGCAAGGAAGACCAGGCCTCGTACCGCGATCTTTTCGGCGAGATGTCGCGTGAAGCCCAGGTTCTCGTGCTGACGGGCGACCTTACCAATCTCGGCAAGCCTCGGGAGGCCGAAATCCTTGCCGAGGAACTGCGTGCCTGCACGATCCCGGTCGTCGCCGTACTTGGCAACCACGACTATGAGTCAGGCGCCGTCGAGCAGGTCACCGACATTCTGCGCCAGGCGGGCGTTCACCTGCTCGACGGCGAGGCGACAGAGATTCACGAGGTCGGGTTCGTTGGGGTCAAGGGTTTCGTTGGCGGTTTTGGATCGCGCATGCTCGGCTCCTTCGGCGAACCAGCGATCAAGTCAATGGTGGCGGAAAGCGTGAACGAAGCGATGCGGCTTGAAAACGCGATGCGGCAGGTCCGCGCCAAACGCACGCTTGTCGTTCTGCACTACGCGCCTGTCGTCGAGACGGTCGAAGGCGAGCCGCTGGAGATATTCCCGTTTCTCGGTTCGTCACGCCTGGCCGAGACAATAGACCGGTTCCAGGTCAGCGCGGTGGTGCATGGTCATGCGCATCGCGGCGCCTATGAGGGCCGCACGCCGGGCGGGGCGCCGGTCTATAACGTTTCCATGCATGTCGCCAAGCCGACCGGCCGTCCCTACGCCATGCTCGAAATCTGACAGGCGCTGCCACTGGCACAAGCAATCGGCCGACACGCTGCAGAGCGATCACGGTAACTGCCGGCTGAAAGACATCCGCTTCGGCGGAATATCGTTTTCATCCGGATTGGGAATGGGGTCCTCGTCGGGGAGCCTGTCGGGGTCCGGCTCACGCACGGGCTTGGGATCGGGGATGGGAGGCGGCGGTACCGGGGTCGGTGTTGGCTCGGGTGTGGGAATAGTGGCCATCGTGATCATCTCCTCTTGGCGCAGAACAACGCAATGGGTCAGCTGGTTCCCGGCTTCCTCGTTTTTGAAAACCACACGGTCGCACTTGGCCGGTCAGCCCATCTCCGGATTCGGCTGGCTGCTGCCCGACTTGCTTGACCGCAGCAGCAGCGCAAGCGGAACGAACAGGGCGGTTGCCACCGCGCAGTAACGGAAGACATCGACATAGGCGAGCAGCGTGGCTTGGCGGGCGATCAACTGGCCAAGCCAGCCGATCGCCTGCTGCTTCGCCTCGACCATCGGCGAACCCTGGGCGACGAAATGCTCGGTCGCCTGCCGAAGCACCTGCTGATAGGCGGGCGACGATTGCACGGTGTGGCCGATCAGATTCGATTGATGGATCTGGGAGCTTTGCGCAATGACGGTGTTGGACAGCGAGACGCCGATGCTGCCGCCGATATTGCGTGCAACGTTGATCAGCGCCGATGCCTGGTTGGTCTTTTGCGGGGGCAGGCCGACATAGGCCGCGGTCGAGATGGGAATGAACAGGAACGGCAGCCCGACCATCAGGAAGACACGGGCAAAGGCAAAGAAGCGGAAGCTGGCGTCCGGGGTAAGAGAGGTCATGTGCCAAAGCGCGATTGCGACCACCGACATGCCCATCATGATCAGGTATTTGGGCTGCACGATGCTGCCTACAAATCCGGACACCGGCATCAAGATCAGCATGGCGATGCCGCCCGGCATCATCGAAAGGCCCGAGAGCGTCGCGGTGTAGGCAAATGTCGTCTGCTGCAGCTGCGGCACGATCTGAGTGGTGCTGAACAGGATAGCACCGACCGCCATCATGACCAGGAAGGCCGTACCGAACTGGCGCGTGAACAATAGGCGCATGTCGACGACCGGATCGCTGCGGCTGATTTCCCATGGGATAAGCAGCAGGAACGCGATCGCGGAAATCACTGCGAAAGCGGTGATGAAATTCGAGGCGAACCAATCGTAGCGCTGGCCCCGGTCGAGGAAGATCTCCAGGCATCCCAAGGCTATCGCCACCAGGACGAACCCGACCCCGTCTATCTTCAGACCGCCTTTCAGCCGTTCCTTGCGTTCGCGTTCGAGTACGTCCGGTTCGACCAACAGCCATTGCACCAGCGCCAGCGACAGGATGCCGAACGGCACGTTGATGAAGAAGATCCAGTGCCAGGAGAAATGGTCCGTCAGCCAGCCGCCGATCGTCGGCCCGACCGTCGGTGCGACGATGACTGCAATGCCGTAAAGTGCGAAGGCTTGCGGGCGCTTTTCAGGCGGAAAGGTGTCGGCAAGGATCGATTGCTCGCTTGGCGCCATGCCGCCGCCACCGAGGCCCTGAAGGACCCTGAACAGGATGAGTAGTTCCAGGTTGGGCGCCAGTCCGCACAGCAGCGACGCGACGGTGAAGGTCGCCACGCAGAGCATGTAGTAGCGCTTGCGGCCGATGACGCTTGCCAGCCAGCCGCTGACCGGGATGATTACCGAGTTGGCAACGAGATAGGTGGTAATCACCCAGGTGCTTTCGTCCATTCCGGCCGCCAGGCTGCCGGCGATGTTGCGCAGGGCGACATTGGCGATCGAGGTGTCCAGCACCAGCATGAAAGTGGCGATGGAGACGACGACGGCGATAAGCCAGGGATTGTGCGTCCCGGCGGCGGATCGGCTTTCGCCCTGATTTCTGGCGGTTTCGCCGCTCATCGCACCTTGACCGTCGGCACCACCGACAGGCCCGGGCCGAGAAGCACATCCGGCGGCTTGTCGAAGACGATCTTGACCGGCACGCGCTGCACCACCTTGACGTAATTGCCGGTGGCATTTTCGGCCGGCAGGAGGCTGAAGGCGGTGCCGCTGCCGGCTTGGATGCTGTCGACGCGGCCATGGAAGGACTTGTCCGGGTAGGCGTCGATGTCGATGTCGACCGGCTGTCCCTGCCGCATCAGGTCGAGCTGCGTCTCCTTGAAATTGGCCTTCACCCAGACCTCGTCGGGAACGAACATCATCAATACCTGGCCGGGTTGGGCGTAGGTGCCGTTCGCGGCCGAAATGCTCGTTGCCCGCCCGGCGGCGGGTGCTGTGATGGTCGTGCGTGACAGCGTCGTGCGGGCTTGCTCCTGGGTGGCCTTGGCCTGCTCGAGTTGCGCCTCGGCGCTCCTGGCCTGCGCCTGCAAGACCGAAACCTGGCTTTTTGCGGAGGCGACATTGGCCTCGGCGCTGTCCAGCGCGGCCTGATCCTGACGCAGCGTTGATGCTGCCTGCTGCGCCTGCTGCTGCGTTGCCGTGCCCCTGGCCAGGAGTTCGCGATTGCGTTGATCCTCGGCCTTGGCGAAATCCAGCGCTGCCTTGGCCTGTGCAACCTGCCTCTGGGCAGCGTTCACCTTTGCGTTTTGAGCCTCGATCTGGGCGGTGACATTGACTATTTCGGCCTCGGCCGCGGCGACGCCGGCATCGGCCTGCTTCAGGTTTGCCTGATAATCGCTGTTGTCGATGCGCAGGAGGACATCGCCCGCCTGTACATGCTGATTGTCGGTAACCGCCAGCTCGGTGATACGGCCGGCGATTTGGGCGCCGATCGTCACCGTGCGTGCGTCAATGAAGGCGTCGTCGGTCGATTCGTACTGGCGAGCGTTCAGCCACCAGATCACGACGCCTGCCGCGACGAGCAACAGCGCAAGCGCGATGGCTGCGGTCGCATAGGGATGGCGCTTGGGAAAGCCGAGCAGACCGGCCTTTCGTTGCGAGGCATTTCCGTCGGGCTTTTCCTGCCGGGGCCCTGCCGATCGCTCACGAGATTCTCCAACCGGGGCCGGTTGCTCCCGGGTTTCATTTACAGGCTCGACGTCTTGTTCGACGCTTTGAGGCTTCGTGTCCAACGGAATTGCTTTCAAGACTGATAGTGCAGCCGCCGAAGCGGACGCAAAGCCAAACGGCAAGCTTCCGCAAAAGTTCCTGTCCGGAACGGGTTCGGTTAACGGGTCGACATCGAACCCACAGGCGCGGGCGCGTTGGAATACGAGTGCCGCTTCACCGGGCTGGTGATCCGTACGCTTCATGTTGCGGCGGTCCGGCCTTGTCAGCGCTCCACGGCGCGATAATTGCTCATATAGGCGTGGGCAAATTCACCTGTCGACAGGAGCCGACCATGAAACATCAAACACTCGACCAACTGCATGCCGTCGCGGAAGTTGAGTCCTTCGCGGCGTATCCGGCGATGACTCGAAACCAGCGGATTGAACGTTGGGCAGAACTTCTCGAACAAAACCCGACGCGATGCCTTGGGGCGCTTCCAGGCACCGAATATATGAACAGGGAAGCGCGTGACAGATCGCGTGGGGCTGGGACGCCGCTCACTGTCGCGTTCGAGGATCCGGTTCTGCGTGCCATGGGCCTGAACGATGATACCTATGGTGAGGCAAAGCGCTTCTTCGAACTGAGCGACCGGCAGTTGCACCAAATCGTCTGCCATTGCCATGTTGGCGCTACGATGCAAGCGAGATGGGCCGCTGCCAGGGTGCGCGGGATAGTTCGCGGCAACAGATTTGTTGCCTGGATGAAGGGCTTGATCGTGCATTGACGCGGTACGAGGAACGGCGGAACACGCGTTCTTTCCGCGCCGTGGAGAGCGCTTCCGAACTTGGAAGGGCTCGTGGCCCGTCAGGCCGCGCAGATTGTGAAACTCCTCGACGCTTGGCTGCGCCTCGTCGCGGCCATGCGTCCGTTTTTGATGTGAGAATTTGAGTTGGCCCGCCGCAAGTGAGAGCCTTCGTCCGACTGGCGTTCGAGCGCAGTCCAGACAGGTGCGATCTGGCTAAGGATGGACCCGCGATCCTTCGACGTGGCTAGAGCGGTTCCCCCTTTGACGGAATCAAAGGGGATTCCAGATTTATCTGTTTTGTGATTCAAGATGCTGGCTGGAGTGGAGGCCAGCATCGGA